>USLP01000054.1 GCA_900555525.1 uncultured Eubacteriales bacterium | reverse complement strand
AAACAGCTTCACAAAATCGGCTCCGCTTGCGTGCGCACGCTGAATCTCAGACGGCGTCATCGCACCCGGAATCGAAACAAGCTCCGAGTCCCTTGTTTTAGATATAACGGCTTCGTTGGTATCGGGAGAAATTATAAATTCGCCGCCCGCCTCTTTTGTGAGATTTACCTGCTGTTCGTTAAGAACAGTTCCGCTTCCGATAATCATTTCGCCCTTAAAGCGTTCACAGAGCATTCTTACGCTTTTTGCCGTATCTGCATCGCTAACGTTTCCGCAAGCGTCATAAGTAAGCTCCAAAAGACGGATTCCGCCTTTATAAAGAGCCTCGGCAAGCGGTATAAGCTTTTCTTTTCTCACACCGCGCACTATAACGATTATTTTTGTTTCTTCTATTGTTTTTATTACCTGCTCACGCATACCCGTGCACCTCTATATTTCAAGATAATTTTTTATATTGTTGTAGCAAATATCGGAAACGATTTTATATATAAGCTTCGTGTTCGGATATTCTCCGTTTTCAACCCAACCGCCTATGATATTGCAGAGTATTCTTCTGAAATATTCGTGCCGCGGATAGGAAAGGAAGCTTCTCGAATCCGTAAGCATTCCCACAAACGTAGGCAAAACTCCCAAATTTGCAAGCGTTTTTATCTGATATTCCATGCCGTCCTTTTGGTCGCAGAACCACCAGCCCGAACCAAGCTGAATTTTTCCTTTTATACCGCCCTCCTGGAAGTTTCCGAGCATTGTGCCCAAAACGTAATAATCCGTCGGATTCAAAGAATAAAGAATGGTTTTCGGTAATTTAGCGCATTTCTCCATGGAATCCAAAAGCTTTGAAAGCGGTACGGCAATTTTAGCGTCGTTTACCGAATCGAAGCCCGTATCGGCGCCCATATATCCGAACATTTTGGAATTTGTGTTTCTTATAACGTTCATATGAAGCTGCATAACAAATCCATTGTCATAATACATTTTTCCCAAGTCTGTCAAAAGTACGGTTTTGTATTTTTCGATTTCGTCCTGTGTAAGCTTTTCGCCCTTTAAAGCCTTTTTGAAAATCTTGTCAGCCTCTTCCTCGGTTGCAAAATTATAATACACATCGTTAAGACCATGGTCGGAAATACGTCCTCCCATCGAGCGGAAGAAAAGCAGACGTTCTTCGAGCGCGTCTTTAAAATCGGCATATGACAGTATAGCCTTTGTGCAGACACTGCCCAATCGCGCAACATAATCGCAAAAACCGTCCTTTTCTATATTAAGCGCATTATCGGGTCGGAATGTGGGCAAAACAATTGTTTCACAGTCTGGATTCTGCGATATTTCCTTGTGATATTCCAGGCTGTCCGCAGGGTCGTCCGTTGTGCATATGCCTTTAACGTTGAATTTTTTAAGAATGTTGAAAACGCAAAAGCCGGGACTTTTAATTATTGCATTTGCTTTGTCCCATATCGCTTTTGCTGTTAAAGGCGAAAGCGGTTCTTTTATTCCGAAAAATCTTTGAAGCTCAAGATGCGTCCAATGATAAAGCGGATTTCCGATAAGCCTGGGAATAACCTCCGCAAACTTCATGAATTTTTCGTAATCGTCGGCATCGCCCGTTATATAATACTCGTCCACTCCCATTGCACGCATTGCGCGCCATTTATAATGGTCGCCGTAAAGCCACACCTCCGTAAGGTTTGAAAAATGCTTGTTTTCGGCAATTTCCTTCGGGCTTAAATGACAATGATAGTCAAAAATCGGTTCCTTATTCGCAGTTTCAAAAAGTTCGGCAGCGGTTTTGGTATTTAAAAGAAAATCCTGCCCCATAAATTCTTTCATAAAAATCTCCATTCCGCCGCCCTGCATCGGCATCGATATTTTTTATTTTCTCTTATCTGCAGGGCAAGGAATGATAAGAGATTTTTTACCCATGCGCGTTTCCAGAAAAGAAATCGCACGGGTATTGCAATGGAACTTAACGGAAAAGCAACTTTTCCGTTAATACCTCCAAGTAATTTTACTACATTTAATTTTACCACATAATACGCTGTTTGTCAAATAAAAACACAAAATCTACTAAAATTTATTGCTATTTACATTCGTCCAGATTTTTGCCCTCGCCCAAGCTTACGGTAAGCGGAGCTTTAATATTGACGGCATTCTCCATGGAGCTTACCAAAAGCGCCTCAATCTGCGCCCTTTCTTCGGGGCAGCAGTCAATGATAAGTTCATCGTGTATCTGAAGAACAAGCTTTGACTTAAGTCCGCTTTTCTTAAGCTCGTTATAAACCTTTATCATAGCTATTTTTATAATATCGGCGGCGGTTCCCTGTATGGGACTGTTGAGAGCCGCGCGTTCGCCTGCGGCTATAAGCATTTTGTTTTTCTGCGAAAATTCGGGAAAATATCTGCGTCTGCCGTAAAGCGTCTTAGTATATCCCTTATCTTTTGCATCTTCTATTACATCTGCCATATATTTTTTCACGTTCGGATAGCTTCCGAGATATTTTTCAATATATTCGCTCGCCTCCGCTCTTGTTATTTTTAAATCCTTCGCAAGCGAAAATGCGCCTTTTCCGTATATGAGACCGAAATTTATAGCCTTCGAGGCACGGCGCATATCGGGTTCAACCTCGTCCTCGCCCGAAAGTCCGAAAATTTTCCTTGCCGTGAGCGCATGAATATCATCACCAGCCGCAAATGCACGCTGAAGATTTTCATCGTCGGCAATATGTGCAAGCACCCTAAGTTCGATCTGCGAATAGTCGGCAGAAACAAAGATTCCGTTTTTCGGCACGATTGTGCTTCTTATTTTTCTGCCCTCCTCGCTCCTTACCGGGATATTTTGCAAATTCGGCTCGGTGGAGCTTAATCTGCCCGTCTGCGTAAGTGTTTGGTTGTATGTCGTATGAAGCAGTCCGTTTGAGTCCATAAGCTTCAAAAAACCCTCGCAGTATGTCGAAGAAAGCTTTGTAACAAGTCTGTATTCCTTTATATAATCTATAATCTCATGCGTTCCCGTAAGCTTTTCCAAAACCTCGGCATTTGTGCTGTAGCCTGTTTTTGTCTTCTTGCCCGACGGAAGTCCGAGCTTTTCAAAAAGTATCGTTCCGAGCTGTTTCGGAGACGAAACGTTAAACTCCTCGCCTGCCAGAATATATATTTTTTTCAAAAGTTCGTTTGTCTTTTCGTTAAAATGATTTGTTATTTCCTTAAGGCGCGCTATATCGATTTTTACACCGTCTGTTTCCATATCGTAAAGAATACGGATAAGCTCATGCTCCAAAACGTTTATATAAATAAGTCCGTCTCCCTCGATTTTTTCCGTCATATATTTATAAAGATTTTTTGAAAAATAAACGGCTTCAAAAAAGTTTTCAACGCTCTCGCCCAAATATTCTCCGTAAACCTTAAAAATATCCGTATGCTTATTTTTCGCATTGCAAATATGCGCCATAATTCCAAGGTCGCATATCTCGCCGTTTATAACGAATTTTTCGTGGAGCTGTGCCTTTATATCAAAGGAAATTTTCTTAACGCCGGGGTTTTCAAGCATATTTACAAAGCTTTCGCAGTCAAGCGGAAATTTATAAACATTACCGTTATAAAGCGCCGCGGCGGAATCGGAAACAATCGCATAGAAAATCTCGTTTTCCCGATTAAGTCCGTCGGGAAAACCGTCCGAAACCGTTATTTCATGCTTTTTGGGGGTCGGCGTTCCGTCAAGACCAAGCTTTTTTATGAAGCTTCCGAATTCAAGCTCGGTAAGTATCGAAAAAAGCTCTGCGCTGTTATAATCGGTCATTTCGCAGTCTTTTATTTCAAAATCTATCGGCACATCACGCTTTATCGTTCCTATCGTTTTTGACAAATATGCGTTTTCCTTATCCTCGATAAGCTTTTTCTGTACAGACGGCTTAATATTTTCAATATTTTCATAAACTCCGTCCAGCGTGGAATATTCCTTTATGAGATTTATGCCCGTTACCTCGCCTATCCCCTTTACGCCGGGGATATTGTCGGATTTGTCGCCCATAAGCGCCTTTAATTCTATCATTTGAAAAGGCTTAAGTCCGTACTTTTCAAAAAGCGCCGCCTCGTCCATGCGCGTCGTATCGGTTTTGCCTGCCTTGGTTATTATCAATTTAACGTTTACAAAATCGTCGATAAGCTGTAAATCGTCCTTATCACCCGTCAAAATATCGCAGGCGATTTTATTTTCCGAGCATTTTTTGCTCACCGTGCCTATTATATCGTCCGCTTCATAATTATTAAGCTCCAAAACGGCGATATTCATCGCTTTCAAAACCTTTTTCAGCGGGGCAAACTGCTCCTTAAGCTCTTCGGGTGTTTCGCGTCTTGTTCCCTTATATTCGCCGTAAATATCCGTACGGAACGTATGCCTCGAAACGTCGAACGCACAGGCTATATATTTCGGTTTTTCTTCTCCTGTTTCCTTGAGCAGGATATTCAAAAATCCGAATATTCCGTTTGTGTTAAGTCCGTTTTTATTCGTAAGCGGACGAATGGCATAAAACGCTCTGTTTATAATGCTGTTTGCGTCTATTATCAAAAATTTATCCATGCTTAAACCTTTCCGAAGCTATTCGCTCCATAGCTGACGAGTACGCGCGTCAATTCCGTCTCTTGCGTCATATATATACATTTTATCCGTTGTTTTTATCCTGTAAACCGGTATCGCCTGGCTTACAAGTATATTTTCGTAGCCTATGCGGTAATACCCCAAATTTATGCTTACAATATTTTCTTCTTTTGCGAATTTGTTATTCTGCGCAAAGTTCATAAGCACGGTTTCTATGCCCGAAAGCGTGAAGTTATATCCCTCGTCTCCGTTCGGGATATTTATATCGCCCGATATGCTTTTAATTCCGTTTTTGTTTACCGCAAAGATAATATTCGATTGATAAAGCTCACGGTTATCAAAAAAATATGAATATTCCGCAAAAATATCTCCGTTTTTTTCGTATGTCCGATTTATGCGGACGTATTTTTCCACGCCCAAAGCTTTAAGATACGGTTTTAAAAGTGAGGAAACGTTCTTTTCCGACACATTTGAAAATTTAGGGAAATCGGGTGCGGAATTTTCATACATAATACGTCCCGATGACGCATAAAGCCGCGCTGTCTTCGCGCCGTTTTCAAAAGTGAAATCATCGGTTTTTACGGGATTGTCCAAAAATACCGAAGCGGTTTTTTGGTCAAGTGCAAGTCCCGTAAGCTCGCTTGCGTAAACGTTCTTTTTTTTCGTATCGAGCAGCTCGCTCCGCACAATAATATTATTGTTTTTTAAAACTGCGGTTAAATTTTCACGGTCGGATTTTTTTGATGAAATGTTTTCCGACGCCCAAATAACGGCGAGGATTATGTCAACCGCCAAAAAAAGCCATATCATAATAGTTTTTGCTTTAGCCCATTGCATACAGTCTCACCCCGCCTACAAAAAATAAAAGCTTCCGTCAGAGAATTTTATATACCATTTCGGCACAACCGCACCGTTTTCATAATAATTTACGGGAATAAGCTCCGTTATTTTAAGCTCCGACTTTTCCTTTTTTATGTCGGTATTGTAAAGTGCGTCATCCGCTTCTATAACCGTTCCCGAAAAGAATGCGTCCGCGCTTTTTGAAAATTCAATCAGCGTTTGGCTGTATTTTACGATATTGCCGTCCTTAACGGTAATCTCCGCACCGTAGGTATCGGGCAAATACACAGGCATTCCGCCTCCTCCGTATATGAGCCCGTATGTTGAGCTGCCGTCATCATTTTTCTTAACATCCTTTAAAATAAGCATGGCTTCGGATTGCGTCATGCTTTTGTAAAGCGAATTTGCAAATTTCAAAACAGCCTCCGCAGTGTCCGAACTTCCCATATTTATACCTTTTGACGGCGAATCCGCTTCATAACAAAAACGTCCGTCCGAATATATTTTGAGGCTTGAATAGTTTCCTATATAGTTAAGCACGTTGTCCGTATCCTTATATGTTCTTGCGGAATTTTTTCTTATTTCAAACGCTTTGAAAACGGCGTCATACGAATTTTGAGAATTGTATGTATAAGGCACACACTGCGCCTTATACATACTTTTTGTTTCGGTTGTAATCGGTATAAAGCTGTCAAAAAGTATTCTGCTTATTTCGCCCGAAGGTTTATCGAAATTCAGTTCAAAAGCATACGAGTCGGAAATGCGCCTTTGAGATATGCTGTTTGAAATAATGGATAAAAGCTGTCCGTTATTATATTTTACGGGCATTTTGTAGCAAAGCTGTTGTGAAGAATCCTCAAAATAGATATATTTTACAGATGAATTATCCTTTGCCGTCGTAATAAGTACAAGGTCGCATACGGGAGAAATATCCTCAAACCAATTTTCGTCCTGCATAAAATATTTTGACAAAACCGCAGGAGTGTTAAGCTTAAAAGCAACGCTCGCACTTTTAAATGCGTTTGTGAAATCCTCTTTTGAAACCTGTGATACAGTTCCCGATTTTGTTATCGACGAGCGTATTTCCCGAAGCTCCGAAAGATATTTTGAAAATTCGCCGTCGCCGAAATATATAACGCATTTTCGGCTTCCCTCGGAGGCGAAAAACCATTCAATTCCGTATTCGCTGTCATAAAATTCCGCCGAATTTTCTATGTAGACATCTTTTTTCAGCGCAGGAAAAATATTTTCAAAGGAATACACAAAAGAACTATAGCCGTACGACCATAATTCTTTGTCAAACCATATATTAAAAGCCAAAACAACCGACAGGCAAACCAAAAAGGTTAAAAACGCTGTCTTAAAAAACTCTTTGTGCAATAAAAAGTCTCCATTCCGCCGCCTTTATTATCTTAATTTAATTCCGTTAAGACTGTTTCTGATGCTGAACATAGACGCGCTCAAAACGTTTATATCAAAAATAGTATTCTGATATACCCCGTCCTTTTCGCATCTTACCAAAAACGTATTTTTACCCGAATTCAAGCTTACGGGCAAAACAAAAATTCCCGACGCTCCGACCGTTCCCGAAACAAACGCTCCGTTTTCTATATACGGTCTGTAAGCGGCATATGCCGAATCGTATTTATATACATATACGTTTGAGCCTGCGTATGCAAAGCCCGAAATGCTGTAGCTCTTTGAATAAGTTGTGGAATATTTTTTGGCAGGATTTGTAACAGTTATCATTCCGCCCGTTCCCAAGCTGTCATAAACCCCGATAACATCGGGTGCAGCCATAGCTTCAAAGGACACGGCAAACACGCACATGAATATACAAAGTATAAGACATATTAATTTTTTCATGTCATGTTACCTCCTCATTTTTTACCTAAAGACATAAGCCTGCCTTTATAAGCTAAATATATTATAGCATAATATGTGTTACAAATCAATTACAAAACATTTACAATTTAAAATTCATGCAACTTTTTTCGATTTTCTTCTTAAAAATAAGTAATTTTTTCAATTTAAAACGCAGGGAATGATCTGTTTGTCATTCCCTGCGCCTCAATTATTATTTTGCTTTGATTCTTGTGTAGATTTCGTCGCGGAGTTCGTTCATGCCAACATCTCTGTAAAGCTCGCATTTTTTGAGATAGTCCTGCGGGGGATTTGTTGCAGGGTCATTCTGACGGTCTTTGGGAAGCTTTGCGACAACTTCTTTCTGCGGTGAAGAATAATTTACATACTCTCTGTTTTTCTCGGCTATATCCGTTCTGCACATAAAATTAATAAATGCTTCTGCGGCTTCTTTGTTTGCGGCAGTTTTGGGGATAACCATAGAATCTATAAACAGGTTTGTTCCCTCTTTCGG
>USLP01000053.1 GCA_900555525.1 uncultured Eubacteriales bacterium | reverse complement strand
CGAAAGACAATTCATCAGACAATCGAAAAGATAATTTTTTTATTAAAAATTGCCAAAACCCCTTTACAAAATACATTTTTTTGTGTATAATATAAATAGGCAACAAATCAAAACCGAAAGAGAAAGGGGATTTAAAAATGAGAGATTTGGTAATTACAATCGGCAGAGAGTTCGGAAGCGGAGGACGTGAAATCGGCTATAAGCTGTCGGAACGTTTGGGAATACCCTTTTACGATAAAGAACTCATATTAAAAGCGGCGGAAAAAATCCAATGCGGAGAGGGCGCTATAGAATTTTATGAAGAGAAAGCGCCTGCACTGCTCTTTGCTCCCAACTCGCTTTTTGCGGCTTATGAAATGCCCATGTCGGACAAAATATTCATTGCGCAGTCGCACGTTATAGAAGAGCTTGCAAACAAGGGCTCGTGCATAATAATAGGCAGATGTGCGGATTATATTTTGAAAGAAAATCCGAGACTTTTCAGCGTGTTTATTCATGCGGATATAAAGAACAGAGTTGAAAGAAAGCTGAAAATCGTTACAGATGTACCGAAAGAAAAAATGCAGTCTCACATACTCGGCATAGACAAAAAGAGAGCTAAATATTACAGCTACTACACAGACAGCAAATGGGGCGCAGCAGCTACCTACAACATGTCGCTCGACAGCGGAATGTTCGGCATAGACGGCTGTGTCGACCTCATCGAAAAAGCAATCGAACTCCGAAAATAACGCTTTACATAAGCAAAAATGGTACAGCATAATGAAATGCTGTACCATTTTTCAAAACTCTTTATTCCGCAGTTTGTCGGCGATTTCGTAGACGTCTTGGAGAGTGAGAGCCTTGGCGGCGGCGTGTTTCAGTGCTTTTCCGCCATTAATATTTCCGAGCCAATACAAAAGGTGTGTTCTCCCCTCTTTTACGGCATCGCCTTTATATTCGCACATTTTTTCGAGATGGCGCACCATTGTATCTATGCGCATACCGTCCGTTGTTTTTATATCGGGATTCAGAATTTCACCGATAAGAAACGGATTTCCCAATGTGCCCCGACCGACCATAACTCCGTCGCAGCCCGTCTTTTTCATATTTATAAAGCTTTCTTCGTCTTTCACATCACCGTTTCCGATTACGGGGATATTCACGGATTCTTTAACCTCTTTGATAAGCGAAGTATCACACACTCCCGAATACTGCATATCCCTTGTTCTGCCGTGTACGGTTATGAAATCCGCACCGCCCTCCTCGCACATTTCGGCGCATTTTTTTACGTTTATATGCTCCGTATCATAGCCTGTCCGGAGTTTTACGCTCAAAATGACATTTGTAGCCTTTCTTATCTCGTGGACTATATCGTATATAAGGTGCGGATTTAACATTAAAGCCGAGCCGTCGCCGTTTTTGTATATTTTCGGCGCAGGGCAGCCGCAGTTTATATCAATCATATTAAAGCCCATTTCTTCTATGACGCGCGCGGAATATGTCATTATATCGGGTTCATGCCCGAAAAGCTGAACGCTAAGCGGAATATCCGCCTTATTTGTTTTCAAAAGCTGATGCGTTTTTTTATCCTTATAATAGAGAGCTTTGGCGCTTACCATTTCGGTAAACGCCATATATCCTCCGTTTTCTCTTACAATTTCACGAAATGCCAAATCCGTTACGCCTGCCATAGGCGCAAGGAATACGGGATTTTTTTCTAAAATATCAAAAATACTCATATAAGCTCCGCTAAACTTTTCTGCGTTTTTGAAAGCTTTTCCGAAAAGTCTTTTTCTTTTTCCTTTTCTTTTTCTACGAGCGCCGCAGGCGCTTTATCGACAAAGCCTTTGTTTCCGAGTTTGCTTCTTACAAGCTTAAGCTCCTTTTCCAAAAATTCTATTTCCTTTTTCAGTCTTGCGGTTTCTTTATCCTTATCTATAAGCTCCGAAAGCGGTAAAAACAGCTCCGTATCATTCGATATAACGGGAACAAAGCCCTCTTTTACGCTTTCCTTATCCGTAACGAATATAAGCTCGTCCGAATATGTCAGCTTTACAAGGAAGTCCTTACAGCTTTCCAAAAATGCCGTATCCTTTGTTGTAACATAAAGCTTTGTTTTATGCTTGGGCGGTACGTCCATCTCGCTTCTTACGTTTCTTACCTTTGTGATAAGCTCGATAAGGTTATCCGTTTTTTCCTGCGTGGATATGTCGGAAAGCTTTTCGTCATATACGGGAAAATCGCTTATCATTATGCTTTCTCCGCTTCCGGGAAGCGCAAGATAAATTTCCTCCGTAATAAACGGCATAAACGGATGAAGCAGTTTCAAAAATCCGCTCATTACATATATAAGAACGTTCTGCGCCGTTTCGTCCTTATCGGCAATAAGTCTCGGCTTAACCATTTCTATATACCAGTCGCAGTATACGTTCCAAATGAAGTCGTAAAGCTTTGCGACAGCTATTCCGAGTTCGTATTTATCAATATTTTCCGTAACCTCTTTTACAAGCGTATTATATTTTGACAAAATCCATTTATCTTCGGGTTTTAAGGTAAGACCGTTAAGCGAAACGTTCTTGACCGTTACATTCATAAGAATAAATCTTGCGGCGTTCCAAATTTTATTCGCAAAGTTTCTGCTCGCCTCAACTCTTTCATAGTAGAAACGCATATCGTTTCCGGGTGCGTTGCCCGTGACAAGCGTAAAACGAAGCGCGTCGGCGCCGTATTTATCGATAATTTCAAGCGGATCTATACCGTTGCCCAGCGATTTTGACATCTTTCTACCCTGTGAATCACGGACAAGACCGTGAATAAGCACGGTATCAAACGGAACCTCGCCCGTCTGCTCGATAGCCGAGAACATCATACGCATAACCCAAAAAGGGATAATGTCATAACCCGTAACAAGTACGTTCGTGGGATAGAAGTATTCCAAATCCTCCGTTTTTTCGGGCCAGCCGAGCGTTGAAAACGGCCAGAGAGCCGAGCTGAACCACGTATCGAGCGTATCGGGGTCTTGGCGCATTGCCTTGCCGCATTTCGGGCATTTGATCGAATTTTCTTTTGTAACAACGGTTTCACCGCAGCAGTCGCAGTAAAACGCAGGAATGCGGTGTCCCCACCAAAGCTGACGGGAAATGCACCAGTCTCTAATATTTTCAAGCCAATGGAAATATGTTTTTTCAAAATGTTTGGGAACGAAATTCGTTTCACCGGTTTTAACAGCCTTTATCGCAGGCTCTGCAAGCGGTTTCATTTTTACAAACCACTGCTTTGATACTCTCGGTTCAACCGTTGAGGAACAGCGGTAGCACGTTCCGACGTTGTGAACGTGTTCCTCCGTTTTTATGAGGAATCCGCCCTCTTTCAAATCGTCAACTATCGCTTTTCTTGCGTCATATCTGTCCATGCCCGCATATTTGGGGTAGTCATCCGTAATATGTGCGTCCTCGGTGAGTACGTTTATAACGGGGAGCTTATGACGAAGTCCCACTTCAAAGTCGTTGGGGTCGTGCGCAGGCGTGATTTTAACAACACCCGTACCGAATTCGGGGTCTACATAGCTGTCGGCAACAATCGGTATTTCCCTGTTTACAAGCGGAAGAATAACCGTTTTTCCCACATAGCTTTTATATCTTTCGTCATCGGGATTAACCGCAACCGCCGTATCGCCGAGCAGGGTTTCGGGTCTTGTGGTCGCAAGCTCTATAAAACCGCTTCCGTCCGACAGCGGATATCTTAAATGCCAGAAATGTCCTGCCTGTTCTTCGTATTCAACCTCGGCGTCCGAGATAGACGTTTTGCAGTACGGACACCAGTTTATAATTCTTTCGCCTCTGTAGATAAGACCTTTATCGTAAAGCTTTAAGAATACTTCCTTTACAGCCTCGCTGCAGCCTTCGTCCATTGTAAAACGCTCTCTGTCCCAGTCGCAGGACGAGCCTATTTTTTTAAGCTGCGAAACAATTCTTCCGCCGTATTGCTCTTTCCATTCCCATGCACGCTTTAAAAATCCTTCTCTGCCGACGCCTTCCTTTGTTAAGCCTTCCTTTTTCATAGCTTCGACAATTTTCGCCTCCGTGGCAATGGACGCATGGTCTGTTCCGGGAATCCAAAGAGCGCTGTAGCCCTGCATACGCTTATAGCGGATTAAAATATCCTGGAGCGTGTTATCAAGAGCGTGTCCCATATGGAGCTGACCCGTAATGTTGGGAGGCGGCATTACTATGGTAAACGGTTTTTTTCTTTTATCGATTTTTGTATGAAAATATTTCTTTTCCTGCCATGTATTGTACAGACGTTCTTCTACGATTTTCGGGTCGTAGGTTTTTGATAATTCTTTGCTCATTTTTTATTATATTCCTTTCTATCTTAAAAACACAAAAGTCATCACAACAGCAATCAAAACAAATGCAAGACCGATTAATTTTATATTGACATTTTGCTTTGGAGTGGGGTCTTCCTTTTTGACCCACCTGAAAATATATTTTGACAGATATGCAACGAATGCTCCCACGGCGAGCAAAACAAGTATTACATACTTCATAAACGTTCCTCCGAAAATTATATATACATATTATTATATAATAAATTGCCGAAAATTTCAAGTACTTTTGGAAAAATTAATTAAATTTATGAAAATTTTAAAAAAACTCTTGACTTTTATAAGGAAATAGCTTATAATACTAATTGTTGCATATTAAATTCGGAATTGCAATCAAGTCGTTCTTGATTCTGACCTCTCCTATATTCCGAAGTTTTAATAGATATTTTTTTAAATTTTAAAAGGAGAACTTAAAATGCCTAACATTAAATCAGCTAAAAAAAGAGTTAAAGTTATTGAAACAAAAACATTGCAGAATCAGATGATTAAGTCCAACCTTAAAACAACACTTAAAAATTTTGATTCCGTATGCGAAAGCGGAGATAAGGACGCTATCGAAGCGAGCTTCAACGAAACCGTTAAAAGAATCGACCAGGCGGCTTCCAAAAACATTATCAAAGCTAACAACGCATCGAGAAAAAAATCCGCTGTTGCAAAGAAACGCAATGCGGCAATTTCCAAGTAATATTTCATATTGCATTGAAAATACGGTTCAAAATTGAACCGTATTTTTTTATATATAAAAGCCCAACTTTTTCACTTCATCTATTGACAATGAACGTTAATTATTATATAATCAAAATTGTACAACAACAAAAAATGCCTAAATTACCTATGAAAAAGCCGAAAGGAATAAAAGGATTATGAAACCGCAAATTTTTTACCGGAAATGGCAGGAAGCGGATATTTTGTATATAGCTTCGGACGGAAGCTGTAAAGAAATATAGAAAGCGTCGGGCAAAAGGAGGGGTTAAGAATGAATATTATGATATGTGATGACCAAAAAAGCGAGCTTGAAAGCATCAGGCTTGCCGTTTTTGAATATGCAAAAGAGCATACGGAGCATATTTTTAATATAAGCTGTTTCTTAAATCCTCTCGATATGCTTGACGATATAAACAAAAACGGTACGCCCGATATTGCGCTTCTCGATATTTGTATGCCCGGGATTTTGGGAACGGAAACCGCAAAAGAAATTCAAACAAAAAGCGGCGGCGGTACGGATATAATTTTTCTTACATCAAGCTCCGATTTTGCCGTTGAGGCGTTTGCGCTCCATGTGAACGACTATCTGACAAAGCCGTTTTCAAAAGACAGGCTTTCCGACACGCTTAATCGGGTGATTGAAAAAAGAGAAAATCGCTTGTTTGCGCCCGTAACGTGCGGAAAAGAAATACACCGCATTGATTTGTACGAGGTTTTATATATGGAATCGAAAAATCACAGCGTGGAAATATATCTAAAATCGGGGAAAGTCTTAAAAACCCGTACACCGCTTTCGGATATGAAAAATCTTTTTCGTGATATTACGGGTTTTATAACGGTCGGGGCTTCGTATATTGTAAATCTGCGGTGTGTGCAGAGCGTTCTTATGTCCGAGCTTATTATGACAAACGGGCAGAATATCCCCGTTCCGAGACGGCTCCGCAATGAGGTTAGGGAGAGGTATTTCGATTTCTACAGCAAGGAGGCAATGAAAGCCTGAGTAAAATCGCCCATAGCGCCTTTTTTTGTTCGGGGCGGTACAGCCGTGTACAGCACCGCTCACAATGGGCATTAGGGACTCAAACTCAATATGCCTCTTTATTGTTAAATTCTCGTTTTTTCGGATTGTCAGTCTTGCAAGGCGACAGCCTTGCTTCGCCTTTACGCACCAAAAAAACAAAAATTTTCCTAATATAGAGGTCGGAGAGTTTAAAAAGTGCAAATTTTTTGTAAGACAAGGAAAAAGCGCAGGCAATCCTTTGTGGATTAACGAGCATTTTGACGCAGTATTGCGGAAAATTTGCCTTTTTAAACCATATTGAGTTTGTGTTCCTAATGCCCAACACTGCTATGAACAATTTTCTTTCAGGCTTGAGGCATAAGTTTTGCGCCTTACGGCGCAGAAAGGAATGATTATAAAATGATACATATGATTTCGGCTTGGGTCTTGCTCGGGATTTCGCATTTGCTTTCCTTTTGGGCGATGACGGAGCCAAAATATTCTGCGAAAAAAACAGTATTCATATATTCGGTGTTCTGCGCTGCGTTTGTGTGTCTCATAACGCTTTCGTATACAATGCTCGGTGAAACTCCGCAGTATTACGCCGGCGCTTTCACAAGTACGATTGTTATGTCATTTTTCGTCTTTTTGTATACCTCTGCGGATTCAACCTGCAAAAAGGTTTTTCTTTTTATAAGCTATGCAAACGTATTTTGTATGTTTGTGTGCATTTCGCTTTTGCTTACGAGCATATTTTTCA
Organism: uncultured Eubacteriales bacterium; assembly: GCA_900555525.1. Classification (GTDB taxonomy): domain Bacteria; phylum Bacillota; class Clostridia; order UMGS1840; family UMGS1840; genus UMGS1840. The sequence goes on along the minus strand of USLP01000053.1, from coordinate 1,058 downwards.
AGGGTGCGTCGGAATTAACCGTATACTATGCAAGAAACATCATAAGAACGGTTTTATTTATCCCCATGGTTTTTATATACATTTGGTTTTTGCGCCCTACTGTAAGAACCGTATCGGGCAAACAGCGTAAAACGTGGTACTCGATATCTGTTGTTTCCGTTTTGTTTCTGGCAATATTCGCATTGTTTTTGGTGATATTTCATTCCGAATATGCGCATATCGGCAGATATATCCCATTTTTTGCGATTTTCGTATTGCTTTATATGTCTATTCTGTGGGTTATTTTCGGCACGGTTGAAGCCATGATAGACGAAAGCAATGCGGAGCTGATAAATCAAAATGTGGCTTATTTGCAGGGACAGCTTAAAACCGCAAAAGAGCATGAACTGGCGGCAAAAACCGTTCGTCATGATTTCAGACATCACAACCGAAACCTTGTCTCCATGCTTGAAAAAGGCGAAATCGAGGACGCTGTGAAATATTTAAAACAGTATGACCATAGCTTAAACGAATCGAAAATCAATGAATTTTGTCCGCATATAACCGTAAACGCCATTTTGAACAGCTTTTATAATAAAGCGCAAAAAAACGGTATCAAAGCATTTATAGAAGCGGATACGAGCGAAAGCACACCCGTAACGGATATGGATTTTGTCGCCGTTTTGTCAAACCTTTTGGAAAATGCCGTAAACGGCTGTATCGAATGTAAATCAAGCGGAGAAATAAGGGTTAATATACGAACGGTTGCGGACAAAACCGTTATTGTATGCTCCAACCCCTGCAAAAAGGATATTGCCATAGAAAACAATATGATTAAAAACCGAGGTATCGGAATAGCAAGTATGCTTTCGGCAATAAGAAAATACGACGGCGGAATCAAATACAGCACAGATAACGGAATATTAACCGTTTGCATTATATTAAACGGATAATAATAATTTTTGCAAATTCATGACAATGCACTGTAGGGAATGACCTGTGTGTCCGCCCGTCCATAGGTTTGTACGTTGCCGTGGGGGTGTGCGAATTTGCGTTTGCGGGCGGATAATATCCGCCCC
>USLP01000052.1 GCA_900555525.1 uncultured Eubacteriales bacterium | reverse complement strand
AAAATATCACCGAAGCCGCAGGCATAAACACACCCTGCCGTGCCATAGTGATGTCGATGCAGGTTGACGAAATAATGGGCATATAGCCTCAAAATGACGTTTTCTACAACGGGAACGTCATTTTTTTGTGCTTGTTTACAAAATTTTTTTGATTTTTTCATATCCTTGACATTTTGTGGAAATTATGATATAATTCAAAATGTGTTAAAGGAGGTTTTTTCGTGAGACAGCTGAAAAAGAAAATTTTTGCGCTTATGGGAGCGTGCATTATTATGTCGGGTATAACCGCGTATGCGGAGGATTTTTATAATCCGGTGTATTCCGACCCGTTTAACAACGATTTGTTTGAAATCGTGTCTGAGGTTAAATTTTCGGACGAAATCAAGAAAGAATGCCCCGATATTATGGGCGGCGGTACAGCGGACGCAGGCTTTACGGTATTCCGGTACAGCATTGTGCCAAATCCCGAAAACGAGCAGGGCTATGGCATGAAATATACAAACATAAAAATTGATTATGACGGAAACGCATATATTACAAGCCGTGAAAAATTAAACAATAACGGAACGGGAGAAATTACCGAACCGCAGGACGGAATCGTGAAAGACGGTCTTGGCGAATATCATGTTGTGATTGAAAATGAAGTTGACCCGAATTATAACGATATGCGTTCGGAATTTAAGGATATAAACGGAAATCTCATCGCAAGCTTGAGCAATTGGTACGCTGTTATAAAATATACCTGCGGAGTTATAAACGTTGTGCGCGATATGAACAGCGGAACGCTTTCGGGCGACGAAATAACATATATCCTAAACCCTTGGGAAGCAAATAAAGAATATTATTTTAAGGGCGCAATATATGAATTTGACGATAACGGCTATGCAATTTACAATCCGAACAATTTACAAGAATGTACGACGGACGATAAATATTATGTTATAAAGCTAAAAAGGGGAATTATCCCGTCTGTTTCGTATAACGGCGAAAAAATAACGTTTGACCAGATTCCCGTTATCGAAAACGGAGTTTTTAAGGGTCTATACGGAACGTCCGCAATAAAAAATTCCGACTTGATGTTTGACAGCGGATATATCACCTTTTGCGATTACGATTCCGACGGAAAAGCCGACGCGCTCATATGTGAAAAATTTGAAACGGTTGTTTTGGAGCACGTGAGCGTTCCAAACATGATACTGTACGGAAAATATGCGGATAAACGCATTGAGCTTGATTCCGATAACACCGAAACGGATTTTAATATCACAAAGGACGGCAAAGAAACGGATATTTCCGCACTTACGGAAAATAACGTTCTTTGTGTCGCAAGGGCAGACTATAACGGCGGTACGCTTTATAATATAACCGTATCGGACAAAAAGGCAAAGGGAACGCTTGAAAGCATGACGACAGATTCCAAAGGAAAAGCGTATGTAACGGTAAACGGTGCGTCATACCGCCTTTCGGAGGATTATTATAAGAACGGTACATATGCGAAAAATGCCGAAGAAATTGAGCTTGGCGCAGAGGTTACAGCTTATCTTAATATAAACGGTCAAGTCGCTTATGTTGAGAAAGCCATGGAAAAGGAGCAAAAAGGCTATCTTACGGCTGTAAAGCCTGCGGACAAGAATTTCGATTCCGCGCTTTTGCTTAAAATTTTCACACCGTCTGGAAGCTTTATATACCCTGTAACAGCGCAAAAGCTTTATATAAACGGCATAAAGAGCAACGACCCTGAAAACGACCTTTCGTTTTCCGATACGAGCGGAGCAAAGCGCTGTAATCAGTATATAAAATATAAGCTTAACACAGACGGCGAGGTTACGGAAATAAAAACGCAATACGGAGGCTTTTTGTGCGATATAAAATCAACGGTTTCACATATCCATCCGCCTGCGGCAATGGTAAATCATCTTTATAAAATAAATTCCGATACCGTACTGTTTTCAATTCCCGAAAATACCGAAAATGATGACGAATATAAAGCGCTGTCAATCGACGATACGGTAAACAGAGATTATAAATTGAGCGTTTACGATGCGGACAGCGAATATAACGCAGGCGCCGTAATAATCGAAAACTATGACAGCGTTATGTCGGAATATATAAAGTCGCTTTCGTCTGTTGAATCGAGAATGTTTTTGGTTGAAAGCATTTCCGAGGTGTATGAGGACAGCGGAGAAACGGTCAAGCTTATACGGGGACTCAGAAACGGTGAAATCCAAAGCTATAAGCTTAAATCAAAGCTTGACGGAAGCGGTATCAAGCCCGGCGACGCAATAAGAATTATAACGGATTCGGACAGTTATATAAATACCGTTTACAGAGAATTTTCAAGGAAAGATAACACGCTTTTTGTAGGAAATAACACTATATCGGGCTATCGTGAAAAGGCTAACGGCGCGGCTTACGGTCCCGAACAGCTTTATCTTTACGGCATTGCCGACAAAACGCAGAAAGGCAAAAACATTTTCTCACAGGTCGGCGACAGTTTAAGACGTTTGGAATACAGCTCGGGAAAAACAAAGGTATATCTTTTTGACGAGGAGGAGAAAACAGCCAAAAACGTAAGCTTTGACGATATAGAAGAGGGCGACGTTATATATGCCCATGTACACAGAAGTATCGTATATGAAATAGTAATATACAGATAAAAGACAATTTTCCTTAAAGCTTTACGATACAGAGGAAAGGAATGGTTATAGCGATGAAGAAAATTTTTGGTACGCTCTTTTTTGTTATTGTGTTTTCATCGGCTCTTTTTCTTACAGCGTCTGCCGATATAGATAATCTTGCGCTTAACAAAAAGGTAAGTGTAAATAATCCTGCCGTAAGCGCGGAATATAGGATAGAAAAAATATGCGACGGAAGCTCTCTTTCGAGATATACGGCGAAAAATCCGACAGAGGGGCAGTATGCGCCGACGTATATAACGTTCGACTTTGAAGAAACTCTTGAATACGATACCGTGGATATAAGAGAATATTTGGCAAACATAACGGATTTCAAGCTTGAATATTCCTCCGACGGCGAAAACTGGACGTTAATCGAGGCGAGAACAAAGAATGCGAAAAACGATACCGCTGTTGAAAGAATAACATTTGACGCAGTACAGTCAAGATATTTAAGGCTCTGCGTGAATGCGTCGGAGGGAAACATCAGCATATACGAAATTGTTTTAAGGCTCAATAACGAAAAAGTTCCCGTATCGAGAGGAAAGAACGTTACGGAAAGTATTTTTAACGAATGGGCGTATGTTCACGGCCCCGAAAAAATGCTTGACGGCGACACAACGTCAAGGTGGGCAAATCCGATTCTTCCGACGGAAAAAGAACCGCATATTCTGACGGTTGACCTCGAAAATGAGGAAAAAATCAATTATTATTTCATACAGGAGCATATTCCCCGTATGCTTGATTTCAAAATCGAATATTCGCTTGACGGCACATCGTGGGAAACGGCTGTTCATAAGGAGTATGCGGACGCAAACAGAAGCAAGTACATAGAGGGCGAATTTGATGAAATAACCGCGCGCTATATGCGCATTGTTATTCCTAAGTCTACCGACGAGTGTTCAATACATGAGCTTGAATTTAAATATGCCGAGGATAAGCCCGAAGTCGGCAACGTGAGCATAAAGCATGCAAACGTTGCGTCAAGCGAGCTTGTCGGCACATATAAATATTCGCACCCCGCAAAAAAGGCGGAGGGAGAAAGCATATACAAATGGTATCGCTCCGACAGCGAATGCGGCGGCTATACGCTTATATCGGGCGCAGACCAAAGCACATATACGCTCACAAAGGACGACTGTGAAAAGTATATCAAATTTGAGGTTACTCCCGTAACGGGTGAAACAAATTCAACGGGAGATGCGGTCATGAGCGTACCCATAAAAGCGCCGAACCAAATTCTTATCGGAAAAATCGTTTTGGCGGACGGTATGAACGAGGGATTTATAAATAAGGAACGAAAAGAAATAAAAGACGGCGATTATAAATGCAAGGTATTTACCGAAAACGGCGTTATATACGTTCCTTTAAGATTTATCGCCGAAGCGAAGGGCGCAGAGGTAGGATATAAGGACGGCTCCGTAACGGTTTTGTATAACGGAATAACAAAATATATCACCGATTATATAACGCTTCGCGATACAGCTTTCGTAAGCACGGAGCGCATAAAGGAAATACTTCATACAAGCGTATATACAAACGCTGACGGTCTTGTCATAATAGGCGACAGTGTAAAAAACTGCTACAGCGATGAAATTATAACGGAAATAACAAACTGTTTAAGATATTACGGCGATACCGAAACGCTGAAAACAACGGCGCAGAGCCTGTTTGCGCTTATGGATTTTTCCGATAAGTCGCTTTCTCAAATAAAGAGCGAATATGAAAGCGAAAACTATGGCAAGGCTATGGAGCTGTATAAAGACAGATTTATAGAAAAGGCTATAAAAAAATATGCGCCCGATATGATAGGGTGGGTTATGCATACGACAACCGAGGATATTATGAACAATATCGTCCAGATGAATCACCCGTCGGGCTACTGCAAGGCTTCCATAGGCACACCCGGAAGTATACCGTGGTTTTCCATGCCGCCCGAAGAACAAAACGGCTGGTGGGTAAATTTAAGCTCCATGCATTTTCCGTATAACTACGTAAACGCATTTTTGGAGAAGGGCGAAACGGTTTACATGAAACGCTGGGCGCTTGTGTGGGACGATTTTGCAAGAAACAATTACGACGCATGGATAGAAACGCTCAACTCGTCCGATTCGCAGTATCACGGTTCAATCGAGGCGACATATCAGCCTCCGCTTCATATGTCGTGGAAGCTTGGAAATTTCGTAAGCCAGATAGGCGCTGCGGCGAGATATTCTCCGCAGAATACGAAAGCGTCCGTACCGGGTCTTTATCTTGCCGATATAATCGTAAGAACAATAGACTATATTGATAATTCCGTTGCGGGCTCTTCCGTAAACGCAACTCCTAACCAGGTTATAGAAGCAGGTATCTCGCTTGTAACAGCAAACAGCTTTTTGGAGGATTTCACACCATGCAAAAAGTATTACAATGACGGCACGGATATAATAAGCACATATCTTTCACTCCAATATCTGCCCGACGGCTCCGATTTCGAGCAGTCGTTCAACTATAACGAGGCGCTTTTGGAAAAAGCGAGGGAATTTAAAAAGATGTATGCCGCCGACAGCGTTAAGCCTGAATTTTACGGAAAGCTTGACGAAATCATAGACTACAGAAACAGAATGCTCCGTACGTTAAGATACCCCGACGGAACGGGTCCGAGCCTTCGTAACGGTGATATAGGCTACAAAAGCACATATGAACAAATGAAAAAGACCTTCAAAACGGCGGTAAACGGCAGCGAAAACTCAACGCTTGACTTTAATTCGATTCAATATCCCTACGGCGGATTTTATTCGCTTCGTCCCTTGTGGGCAGACGAAAACGCTGTGAATATGTTTATGAAAGCGTCGAGAAAGGGAAGCGGACACTTTGACGAATCGGGCAATTCGCTTCAGCTTTGGGCATACGGCAGAGAACTTCTTGCCGACAGCGGACAGTCAAGCTACAGCACAGACTTTTTTGAGGATTATATTTTAAGCTCGTTCGGCGCAAACACCGTCTCGGTTGACGGCTATTCGCAGACCATGGCGGCAGAACCCGAACCGACCGAAACGTATACGGAGCCTATTGCGGCTCGTTGGCTCAATACGGATAAATTCGACTTCACGGAGGGCTTTTATACGTACGGTTACGGCATAACGGGCGACTGGTCGAAGAAAAAACGTCTTATAAACGACGTAACGCATGACAGACAGGTTATATTTGACAGAGAAGACGAAATATTCATTTCGACAGACTTGTTAAAAACCGCAAATAAGCATGATTATACGCAGGTTTGGGGCTTTTCGCCCGTATTTACGGAGGACAAATTCATGCTTGTGCGCTCGCAGAATGCGCTGAAAACAAAAGACGCGGACGGCGCAAATATTTCGGTTTATAATTTTAATAACGAATCGCTCGATTATGAAACGTACTACGGTGTGAACGAGGACGGCGGAAAGACGGTTTACGGCTGGCAGACGGCTCATAATTTGGGACAGCTCAAAAAAATTGACGCTCATGTAAAATGGAGCGGTACGGGCAATCAGCTTTCAGTTTCGCTTCTTGCTCCGTCAAAGGATTTAACCGAAAAGGTTGTTTCATCGCAAAAGCTTACACTTTCGGATTCGTCTTTGACAGGCTTTACGGCTAATCTTGTAAGCGGTGCAAAAATAACATATATAGCCTCCAAAAACGGCAAGCGTCAAATCACCGCCGAAGGATTTACGGTAAATGCGGAGGGCATTTATATAAAGGAAAGCAAGGACGGCAAAATAACGGGTATAATTCTTAATGCGGACAGCGCGGAATACAACGGCAAAAAGACCTCCGAGACTGATAAAAGCTATCAGTTTGAAATAGTAAACGGCGAAATCATTATGGCGGCGGAAGCGAAAATCCCCGAAGGCTTCCGTTGGGAAACGGACGAAAGTGGAAACAATATTCCCGTTTATACAAAGTAGGAGGAAAGTCTTTAGAAAATCGCCCATAGTGCCGCTTTTTGTTCGGGGCGGTACAGAGGCGTACAGCACCACTCACAAAAAACAACACTATGAACGATTTTCTTTCAGACTTAAGTTTTGTGCCTTACGGTACAGAAAGGAATGGTTATAAAGATGAAAAAATTTATATCTTTTATACTTTTAATTGCGCTTCTTTCTGCGTTTGCCGTATCGGCGGACAACAGCATTGCGGACATTACGCTCCAATATAAGGAGGAATTTGAGAATTATAATGACGGTGATGTGCCGAATTGGGAAATATCGGGAAATGCGGTTGTAACAGAAAATACCGCAGATAAAAACAAGACGCTTAAAATAGAAGGAAAAACACAGCTTCAAAAGCAGTTTGGGAAGATTAAAGCCCCGTTTGTTGCAGAATTTTCGCTTTTTGTTTCCGATAACTCCTCCGTCACGCTCGGCTTTGTAAACGATAAATTCTATACGGAGGATTTCATAACAATTTCAGATTTTGAAAATGACGGCATAAGCATAGAAAGCAATAAGCTTAATAAAATTACGTTTGTAATATCAAACAAAACCGCAAAGGTGTATATTGACGATACCCTTACGGATAAAAAATCATGCAGTCAAGATGAAATAAGAGGTTTGAATTTTTCGTTTTCGGACGGAAGCTTTACCCTCGATAACGTTTATGTGTACGGCGGTGAAACGATGTATTCACGGTATGACATAATGCCGTTTTCGGAAAAATTCGAGACAAAGCTTTCGGACGCCGTTATATTGCTCGTTGATTCAAACGAGGCTCTCGTAAACGGAGAATTCAGAAAAACGGACGAAAACTCATCTGACGTTAAGCCTGTAATAAAAGAAAGCCGTACATATGTACCGCTCAGGTTTGTGGCGGAAGCTTTTGGCATTGAAACAGACTGGGAAGCACAAAAGCAAAAAATTACATTGAAAGGAGGAGGTACGAGCGTAAGCCTGACATTGGGAAATGCAAGCGTAAACGTAAACGGTACGGATTTGACAATCGACGCTGTGCCGTATATAACGGACGGCAGAACAATGGTACCCATAAGGGCGGTGTCGGAAGCGTTGGGAAAATATGTTTTCTGGGATGAGAGCGGTTTAATCGTAATCGCCGATGAAAACAAATTTGAAAATCCCGAAAATCCGACGGAAAAGGCTCTTATTTCAAAGCTTAACGATAAAATGCACAGAACGAAAGAATACACGGACGAAGACGGAACGTACATTTTATCCGAGGAGCTTATGGGAGACAAAATCAGCGTTGCTTCGGTTACAGCTTCCGCAAACGACGGAAACGTCCCCGAAAATACGATTGACGGAAATCTTATGA
>USLP01000051.1 GCA_900555525.1 uncultured Eubacteriales bacterium | reverse complement strand
TTCGCTTTCAACATGGTTTAAGGAATATCTTTATTTTCCGCTCGGCGGAAGCAGAAAGGGTGCGTTAAGAACGTGCATAAACCTTATTATAGTATGGTTTTGTACGGGTCTTTGGCACGGCGCAAGCTCAAACTTTGTGGTTTGGGGGCTTTATTACGGCATAATTCTTATTATAGAAAAGCTGTTTTTGATAAAGTATTTGAGAAAGCTGCCGAAATTCATCGCGCATATTTATGCGCTTGTTCTCGTTATTGTCGGCTGGGCGCTTTTTGAATGCGGAAATATTGCCGAGGCGCTTTCTTATATAAAGGTAATGTTCGGCGGTGCACAGCTTACAAACGAAAGCTTTTGGTATAATCTCCGTCTCGGAATTTCCATGCTTGTTATAGGAATTATCGGAGCGTTTCCGTTTATGCGCGGGCTTTTTTATAAAATGTTCACGGGTAAGTCGAGATATTTGGTTACGGCGGTTTTGTCCGCTTTATCGCTTGTTGTATGCACGGCATACCTTTTGGATTCGGCTTATAATCCGTTTTTGTATTTCAGATTTTAGGGAGGGCGCAAAATGAAAATGTTTAATAAAATATTGTCGGCGGTTTTTGCGGCTCTTTTTTGCATTGTTTGTATGGCAAATATCGCGTCTCCGAAATCGGGTTATTCGGAAAACGAAAACCGTTTTTTGGAGAAAATGCCGTCTTTAACGTTCCAAACTGTAAAAAACGGCGATTTTATGCGTAATTTTGAAAAATATACCACAGACCAATTTGTGCTTCGTGATTTCTTCGTTTCGCTGAAAGCAAGATTGGAAAAACTGTTTTTGAAAACGGAAAACAACGGAGTATATTTTGCCGATGACGGCTACCTTATAGAAAAACCCGCCGAGTATGACAAAAAGGTGCGCGAAGCAAACATAGAGGCTTTGAAAAAGCTTTCCGAGCTTAACCGATATAAAATCACGCTTGCGCTTATACCCGGAGCGTATGAAATTCTTTCCGATAAGCTTCCGAAAAATGCGTATACTCCCGTTATGAAAAATGCTGCGGCGGAAATTTCAGACAGCTTAAAGGACAGCGGTATCACATTTTTTGACCCTGCGGATATATTGAAAGCCCAAAAGGACGAGTATATATACTACCGCACAGACCACCATCAAACCACAAAGGGCGGTTATGCGGTTTATAATGCGCTTTCGCAAACGCTCGGCTATACGCCGTATAAGGAAACGGATTTCGATATCAGGAGCGTTACGGATAAATTTTTGGGAACAACGTGGTCAAAGGCGATGATAAGCAAAAAAAATGCCGATACCATTACGGAATATACGCTGAAAAACGGTCCGTCTTTTACGGTTGATTTTCCGTATGAAAACAAAAAATCCGATTCGCTCTATTTTCCGTCTCATTTGGACGAAAAAGATAAATATGCCTATTTTCTTGACGGCAATCACGGGCTTGAGGTCATAGAAAGCTCGCAGAAAAACGGGAAACAGCTTATGGTTATAAAGGATTCGTATGCGCATGATATAGTACCGTTTTTGGCAAACCATTACGAAAAAATTCATATGGTTGACCTTCGGTATTTCAATACGGATATTTTGGAATATCTTTTTGAAAACAATATAAAAGAAATTTTGGGCTTGTATTCGCTGTCGGGATTTTTGTCGGACAATAACCTTTCAAAGGTGTATTCGTGGTGCGAAAATTCACCGTATGCAAAACAGCCGTTCGGCATGGTCTTCGATACGCCCCAAGTTGACAACAGCTATTTTGATGACGCTGTATTTGTGGGCGATTCGCTCACGGAGGGACTTAAGCTTTATAATTCCTTAAGTCCGAACAGATTTTTGTCGTATATCGGTATGTCAATGTACGGAATAGATAACAAAAAATTCCCCGACGCAAACGGCAATCCCGCATATAACGCAATCGACATGATTGCCGCGTCAAATGCAAACAAGGTTTATATTATGCTCGGTACGAACGATGAAATCAGCCCGAAAGCGCAGGGGTATTACATTGATAATTATGCACGCTTTATAGATAATATACGTGCGGTTAAGCCCAATGCGATTATATATATACAGTCGATTCTGCCCGTTACGCCACAGAAAGAAACGGAAGGACGTTTCCACAATTCGTATATTTATTCATATAATGAAGCGCTTTTGAACCTTGCAAAGGAGAAAAAATGCTATTATCTTGATATTAAGAGCATTTGCGCCGACGCAAACGGAAATATGGCGGCAGGCATCAGCCCCGATGGAATACATCTTGACGTTTCGCATTACCAAAAATGGTTTTCGTATCTGAAAACGCACGCGGTTGATGCGGAGAAATATACTTCCGAAAATGATGACGGTATTGCTTTTTCACGGGACGTTATACCGTCAAACGACGAAGAAAAAAATATTGCGGAAGCGTTAAAGCAGGGGGTAGGCTTTACCGATACGCTTTGGCAGATTGACAACAGCATAGGCGTGTCGCTGTACGGCATATCCTCGTCATGCGTTAAGTCCGCCGTGGTTTATGCCGGAAGCGGCGCAACCGCCGAGGAAATTGCGGTCTTTGAATATGCGTCCGAGGAGGCAAAACAGGAGATTTATAATAAGATAAACGAGCATTTGTCGGACAGAAAAAACAGCTTTGAAAATTATCTTCCCTCCGAGGTTGTCAAGCTTTCCGCACCGTATGTCAGAACGACGGACAAATATATCATACTCTGCGTTTCCGACCATAATGAAAAGGCAGACGAGGTTTTAAATAATTATGCAAATTGATTAATAATTATGCAAAAACTATTGACAAACGAATATTAATGTGCTATAATGTGAGATATAAGAGAGCGGCGCTTTCTTATATCTCATTTTTATAAAGGGGAGATATGTATGGATTTGAAGCTTAAAAGCATAGTTGAGCTTGACGAAAAATATTATATGAATACGTTCGGAAAGAGGAAACCCGTTTGCTTTGAGAGCGGAAACGGAGTTAAGCTTAAAGCGACCGACGGTAAAGAATATACCGACTTTATGGCGGGCCGTTAATGCGCTCGGTTACGGCAATAAAAGACTTACCGATGCTATAAAAAATCAGGCTGACAAGCTTCTACATACGTCAAGCCTTTATTATATCGAAAATCAGGCAAAGCTTGCTTGTATGCTCTGCGAAAACTCGTTTGCGGATAAAGCGTTTTTCTGCAATTCGGGTGCGGAGGCAAACGAGGGAGCGATAAAGCTTGCAAGAAAGTATTTTTATGCAAACGGCGAGGACGATAAGTATGAAGTTATTTCTCTTATGAAATCATTTCACGGAAGAACGCTCGCGACTGTTGCGGCAACGGGGCAGGAAAAATACAAAAAGCCGTATAAACCGCTCCCCGAAGGCTTTATACACGTTCCGAAGAACGATATAGCGGCTTTGAAGCACGCAGTAACGGAAAAAACCTGCGCAGTAATGCTGGAGCTGATTCAGGGTGAAAGCGGCGTTGTTCCGCTCGATAAGGAATATGTAAAGCAGGTAAGACAGCTTTGCGACGAAAAGGGAATTATACTCATTATAGACGAAATTCAAACGGGAATAGGCAGAACGGGCAAGCTTTTCTGTTATGAAAATTACGGCATCACCCCCGATATTATGACGCTCGCAAAGGCTCTCGGAGGCGGCATACCGATTGGAGCCGTTTTGGCTAAGGATAAATACTGCACCTTTAAGCCGGGAGACCACGGCACGACGTTCGGCGGAAATCCGCTTGCGACGGGTGTTGCCTGCACGGTTTTGGACGAAATCATAAACGGCGGAGTTATGAAAAATGCCTGCGTTATGGGCGAATATCTTAAAAATTCGCTTTCGGAGCTTGCCAAAAAGAAAAAGTGTATAAAAGAAGTAAGAGGTATCGGACTTATGGTCGGCATCGAATTTACGGACGAAAATGCGCCCGAATATGCCGATAAGCTTTTCCAAAAAGGCTTTTTGGTGGGAACAATAGGCAAAAGCGTTTTCAGACTTGTTCCTCCGCTTGTAATTGAAAAGGAAGATATTGACGCGCTTATAAGTGCGATGGACAACATATTGGAATAGAAAGAAAGGATTATAAAAATGAAACATTTCATAAGTATAACAGATATAACGAAGGAGGAATTTGACGAAATTCTCACACTTGCGGCAAGTCTTAAAAAAATGCAGAAAAACGGTGTACCGCATCAGTATTTAAAAGGCAAAACCTTAGGCATGATTTTTGCGAAATCGTCTACAAGGACAAGGGTTTCCTTTGAAACGGGTATGTTTCAGCTCGGCGGTCATGCGCTGTTTTTGAGTTCGCATGATATACAGCTCGGACGGGGCGAGAGCATTTACGATACGGCGAACGTCCTTTCGGGCATGATTGACGGAATTATGATTCGTACATTTTCGCAGGACGATGTCTATGACCTGGCGAAATACGGCTCAATCCCCGTAATAAATGCGCTTACGGATTTGGAACACCCCTGTCAGGCAATGGCGGATATGCAGACCGTTATGGAGGAGTTCGGTCATCTTGAGGGGCTTAAGATGTGCTATGTCGGCGACGGAAACAATATGGCACATTCGCTTGCCCATGCGTGCGCAATGGCAGGTATGGATTTTTATGTTGCAACGCCCGAAAAATATAAATGCGACCCCGAACAAATTGAAAAAGCGAAAGAAATAGCGAAAAAGCAAAACTGCAAAATCGTTGAAACGCTTGACCCGACAGAAGCTATGAAAAATGCCGACGTTGTTTATACCGATACTTGGGTAAGCATGGGTCAGGAGGAGCAAAAGGCGATTAAGGTAAAGGAATTTGAGGGTTACCGGATTAATGAAAAGCTCTATTCGCTTACAAACGAAAATTCGATTTTCCTGCATTGTCTGCCCGCATACAGAGGCTATGAGGTTACAGCCGAGGTTATAGACGGCTCTCATTCGAGAATTTTCAGAGAAGCCGAAAACAGACTTCATGCGCAAAAAGCAATAATGACAATGCTTATGAGCAATCAAAATCAGAAAGGGAAAAAATGATGAGCAAGGATAATTTTTACGGCTTTCATATCCGTTTGGCTACGGAAAACGAAATCCCCGATATACAGAAAATAACGAAAATTTCATTTCAGAAATATATCAGAAACGCAGGACTTTCCGATATAGAAGCGCTTAACGAAACGTATGACGAAATAAAAAAAGATATAGAAAACAAGCTTGTTTTTGTCGCTTTTATAAACGATATTCCCGTCGGAAGCGTAAGAATTTCCGTAAAAGATGACAATACGGCATATTTGAGCCGTTTCGGCGTTATAAATCAACACCAAAATCAGGGCGTCGGCAAAAGCTTGATGAGCGTTATCGACGGCGTAATGCTCGAAAAGGGCATTAAAAGGCTTGAACTTCATACGGCGGCGAAATATTTTGACCTCGTGCGCTTTTATTACGGCAGAGGATTTTATATATCCGAGGTTAATGAGGATAGGGGATATAAGCGTGCGCTTATGGTAAAGGAATATGAAAATTAAATAGTCCAAGCAAAATTACGGTCTCTCTTTCATATGCTTAAGTGAAAGGGAGGCTTTTTTTATGTTTACGATGTTTTTCGACTTTTTTAACCTTATAAAACAGGTGTTTTTTTTGCTCGGTTATTTTGGGAATTTAAGCTCTTTTCCGAAAGCGCTTTCAAAAAAAGAGGAGGAAGAGCTTTTACTGCGATATAAGCAGGGCGACCAATCGGCACGTGATACGCTTATCGAGCGGAATTTAAGGCTTGTCGCATATGTTTCAAAAAAATATCAAAAAGAAAATAAAGATACGGACGACTTGATTTCCATAGGAACGATAGGACTTATAAAAGCTGTGAATACTTTTAAAACGGATAAAAATATCCGCTTTGCAACGTATGCCGTGCGCTGTATCGAAAACGAAATACTTATGGTTCTCCGCAGTGAAAAAAAGCTTGTAAACGAGGTTTCGATTGAAGAGCCTATCGGCAAAGATACGGAGGGCAACGAGATATGCCTTATGGATATACTTTATAATGATGAGGAAAGCGTTTTCAATGACGCGCTTGGGAAAATCAACGCAAAAAAGCTTTACAACGCTATAGAAGAATGTCTCACCGAACGCGAAAGAGAGATTATCATTCTGCGCTACGGACTTGGCGGCGGCAGGAATATCCCGCAGCGTGAAATCGCCCAAATGTTCGGCATCTCCCGCTCATACGTTTCCCGTATCGAAAAAAAGGCTCTCGAAAAGCTGCGTGCATATATGGAATAGAAATAATTAGATTTTACCCGTAGGGGCGCGTCTTTCGTGGTCGCCCGTCCATAGGTTTGTGTGAACATTGCGGGCGGATAATATCCGCCCCTACGGCATAATTTAGGTATACCGTTGTAGGGGCAGATATCATCTGCCCGTTCCGTAGGTTTGTACAAATTATGCGGAACGACACTGTGGCGCGTTCCCTACGGTGGAAAATAAAAATTTTATTAAAATTACAAACGAATGCCCGTTTTACTCTTCTGTTCCGCTGTAACCGTAATACACCGTTTCGCTTGTTCCGTCAGAATATTCAAGCTCTATTGTATATAAAAGCAGACTTGAACAAACATTACAGTATGCTGACGTTTCATATTTTCCGTCAAAATTCAAGATCATTTCTCCGGGCTTAACCGGTCCTACCGTTTTTACCCTAAAAAAGCATTCCCCTTTTATATCATCATATGCAAAATCCCCGACAGAATTAAACATATAGTAAGTTGTTGTGTAATAATTAATTGTCTTATTTGTATTATTTTTTGCTGTCCACCGAACCTGTATTCCTCCAACAGAATTTGTTTCAAAATACAACCCAGACGGCAAAAAACTGCTATATAATTCGGGAGCGCTTATTTTTCTGTTCAATCCGTATATATCAAGAGACAGTCTGCGCAGTGTACTGTTATACTTTATATTTCCGAACACACCTAAATCCTCAAAAAATATAACTGTCTTTCCGCCTATGTTAAAACTTCTCACAGGTACTCCGTTTATAAATGTACTTATATCGGTTGACAGTATACTGTAGCTTGGTTTTCCAATCATACTTTGTGGTGTAACGGGCGCAATATATGTACTTGCTACATATGCATTGCTTACATCTCTTGAAATATAAATTGCTCTTGCGTTGCTGTCCCATGTAACGGTAAAACCGTAATTTGCAAGATCCTCCGCCACAACTGCGGTATAGCCGTCAATATTGTACGATTCGATATTATAATCATTTATTACCGCAATAATATCCGTATACCTTGCATAATTGATGACATTGGCACAAGCCGTAAACGAACATAGAAAAACAATAACAAAAATCAAACTTGCCGAAATTATTTTCTTCTTCATTTTCAAAATTCCTTTCAAAAAATATATTATTGCATTTTCAAATTTCCTATCGAAAAAACAACTTCCCTCCTTATATTTTTTGAAAATTAAAAAATGCGCCTACCGAAGTAAGCGCATAAAAAATGCAAACTCCGATAGTCGCCAAACTAATTGATAAAGACAAGAACAAATCATATCCCCTACAATTGGAATTTGCATTTTTATCAAATTCAAAATAGGAAATATAATAATTAAACCTGTCTTTATGAAAAGAAAAGTCCTTGTAAAAATATTCAATTAGTTTGGCAATTTTATTTTATCATATTAATCGGAATTTGTCAACCATTTTATTAAAATAATATTCGAGAAATGTGTCAGAATTATATTAATATTAATATTAATATGAATGTGTGTCCTCACGTTCCGTAGTTGGTGCAAATTTTGAATTTGCACTGTAAGGAATGACCTGTATGTCATTCCGTCCACATTGCCGATAGGCAATATATCGCATTTTTTTAAAATATATCGCATACGGGCACGTATATATCGCAAATTGCAATCGCAATTTATATCGCTATTATTCACAGGTTGCGCAAACCTATGGACGGGCGACCACGAAAGGTGCGCCCCTACGG
>USLP01000050.1 GCA_900555525.1 uncultured Eubacteriales bacterium | reverse complement strand
CCACGACCGCGGTTTGCGTTCCTCAACTCTCGCCTACTACACAGGAAAGCTCGCAAACCTCTGCGCTATGTACGGAGAAAAAATCCCCGTATCGGCAATCACGCCCGATATGCTTGAAGCGTTCATATCTTCGGGCAAAACGCCCGACCACAACAGGCGCATTTCAAGCGCGTTCTACAAGTTTCTCGCCGAAAAGCGTATTGTTCCACCCGACCTCTTCCCGAAGGTAATAGTGCCGCGCCGCCGTAAAAAGCACAAAATTCCGCCGATTCTTACCGTTGACGAAACGCGGCGGCTTTTCCGAGAAATCCCCGAATCGTTCATACCGGCATTTGTTCTGATGGCTTTTTTCGGGGTTCGTCCTCAGGAGATCTCAAACGAGCACGGCAAACAGGTTCTTGAAGTTTCCAACGTGGACTTAGTGGCAAAAACCGTCCGCATTCCCGAAACGATTGCCAAGATGGGCAATTTCCGCATAATTTCAGATGCACCTGAAAACGCGTGGGCGTGGCTTGAAAAGTATCTGCCGAAATCGGGCAAAATATTTCCGTATTCATATGCCACCTACCGCAGAATACGCAATATGCTTACGATAAAGCTTCCGCACGATGTCCTGCGCCACAGTTTCGCCTCATATGGCTACCACTATTTGGGGATTGAAAAGACCGTTGAAATTCTCGGACAAGAGTCGGGCTACGAAGTCTACAAGACACACTACAAGGCGATGGTTAGAATGCAGGACTCCGCCGATTTTTTCTCAATTATGCCGTCAATACGCGACGGATTGCCACCGCGCCGCAAGCAGAAGATTGGCGATTTGAACTTCGGGCTAAGCGGCGAAGTTGCGGACAACCTCGCTTATCTTAAAGTCCACCCCGAGCTGCCCCAGCAGCCCGCGTAAAAAAGTTGCCCCTTTGACTATACTGCGGGCGCAAAAAAAAAGAGGAAGGTTCATTCAGCCTTCCTCTGCATGCTTTCTTTGAAGCTTCTTTTCTTCGGTCTTTGAATACCTTCGTCGGTGGAAACGGAATTCTTGACCGAAGCACGATTATAGCTTTTTTCTTCCGTTGTTTTTCCGTCATGGTATTCTCCTTTCGGATTTTCGGGCGGTATGAAACATCGCGCCAAGAATAATGTCAAGCGGCAAAATTTTTTCTTTCATATTCCTAAAATTTGGGTATGAACGAAAAACGCACTCTCACACAGGCAGACATAAATGCAATTGTTGACGCCCTCAAAAACGGCGATTTTGCAAAACAGCTCGTGACCGATTTCGCAAGGATTGTGGGCGTAAGGATTCAGGAGGAGGACATTATTGACTCCGATGCGGCTTGCCGTTTGCTCGGCAACATCTCCCACGCGACACTAAAAAAATATGCGGAAATCTGCCCCGAAATACGCCCAGCAGGAAAATACTCGCGCGGATACAGTCGCAAACGCCTGCTTGAATTCCGCACCCTCCGACAGCAGGGCGCATTCAGAAAAAACAAAGTCTACCCCGTCTGCTGAACGCTCACTTGTAATAAAAAAGAGGCGAACAACCGTTCGCCTTTTGTTTTTTACCGTTGTGCAACACGCCAAAACTACGCCATATTTGTGAATTCGCAAGCAAGTTCTTCGTCGGACAAGTCGCAATTCATATCCGCAATTTCGGTCGCAGCAATTTTGGGGTCTTTCAAAATATCCTGAGTTATCTTTTCCGCCAAAACAGCTTCCTGAGACTCCAACGGCGGGCGGTAGGCATTTTCGCCCGTGTAAGTAGACGGATAGATGTTGAAGTAGTTTTCAGCTTCCTCCTTTTTCACGATAACACCTTGATAATACTTATTGTCAACTGCTGCGGAGTGTCTGGCAATTTTCAGAACATTATGCGGCCCGATTTTCGAATAATGGGAACCATATGTGCAGAATGAATGCCGCATTATGTCCGATTCCAACTTGCAAGTTTTTCTCAGGTTTTTGTCCCTTTGAGAATCACTTAACACGTATTTTGTCAAAAATGCGGCTGCCTTTTTCCTGTATTTTTGCAATACGGCAGTGCTGAATCCTATTCGATTGTTCCCTTCATTTGCCTTTCGCACTCTTTCGGGAACGACTTCTATCCATGCCCAAAAGTTGTCGGGTAAACCGACTATGGATGTATTTGTTCTATAATTCTTAGAGACGCCTCCTCTAATGGTGATAATACGCTGTTCCACATCAATGTCTTTCCAGCGCATTGATTCTGTATCAGAACGCCCATTGTTCAAATCCGAATACTTTTTCCCGAATTTTTTATAATTTACTTCTTGCGGGCGAACTCCGGCAAACAACATCAACGCAAATACCGCCCTAACCCGCGGATTGCTCTCCGATTCGGCATAGCGCATTAATGCGTTGGCGGCATCGACCCGAAGGATAAAAGCCGAATTGGAGCGTGGAGGCGGACTTATGGTAATTCGTGTTTCCTCATTGGGATTTTTTGCCAGATATTTGTTTTTTACCATAAAATTCAAAATCGGATTAATCCGCTTTTTATATGCCAAACCTCCGTGTTTCTTGTGATTATAAAAGTCATCCAGATTTTTGGTCGAAATGTCTTTTGGGGTCTTTATCTTTTCATATTTACAATACTCTCTAAATTGAAAGACTGCGTTTTTAAGTGAGTCGGGTCTTAAACCTCTAGTCAACCCGTCCCTTTTGTAGACTTCCATAAACTCTTCAATTGGAGTATTGGAAAGCTTCGCAGGGGGAATATAATGTTCCAATACCCAATCGCATAGCTCTTGAGAGGTAACATTATAGATTCTCGCTATGTATTCCAACCTGAAGAATGAATTAATATCCATTCCCTCAGGCACAAAAGGTATATCTTTTGGTTTTTCAAAATCGGGAAAAGTGGGAAAGTATTTTTTTACTTCCGTCACGATTAAATTCAGCGATTTTGATTTCTTTATGATATCTTGCGGCCCCTTTCGGATAATCCTGCAAATAAAACGAACATCGTCTCCAGTTCGCTTCTCAAAATAGACGGAAACTTTGCCGTCCACGCTTATTAGGGTTTTGCTGCCTCCGTTTTTGTTCAGAAGGTCACTAAACCCGAGTTTCTTTCCTGCCGACTCTTCGGCAAGCATTTTATTTATAATATAATTTTTCATATTGTGAACTTTCTTTGCCACTTTCGTTGCCCAATTCACAGGGTGGTCGGGAAATTTTGGGTAATTTTCTTTTCCCAGCCCGCAAACCCTTATTTTAAGGGCACCTTGTGTTGATTTTTACCGCAAAATCAAGCTGCAAATTGCTCGCTAATAGAAACTTACATTACCAGATAAATTGGGTAGTTCGGGTAATGCAAGCAGGCAGAAACCAACAGGTTGGAACTCTGTGTTTTTGGGTTGCGGCTTCCAAAGAACTGCGTTTTGGGAAAAACGAACGCGGCGTTGTTGATTCCGCAAAAGGTAATTAGCCCTGCGGATAAATATATTTTAGGAAGCGGCAACAAAAACAAAACGAACCGCAAAACGGTTTATTTTTGGACAAAACCGAAGACGCTCGGATAAGGCGTTTATAAATTTTACCCCGAGGCAACTAAGCCTTGAAATCACTTTCCCTTCCACGGCTAAATACCGTTGGGAATACTAAAAACAAGAAAGAAAACAGTATGAAACATACTCTATATAAGAAAGTTAAGCGCGGTTTTACGCTTATCGAAATGCTAATCGTTGTGGGTATCATCGGTATCCTCGTTGCCCTCGCGGTTCCCGCTCTCAGCACGGCTATGAGCGATGCCCGTCAGGCGAAGGTAAACGCATACATCTCGCAAATCAATACGGCACTCAATCGTTATGTGATTGACCAGGAGGTTAAGAACCAGAAGAACGAGATCGAAAGTTTAGAAGCGGGATGGGGCGCAATCAAGCAATACCTCGTTATCAACGGTACAACTGACCACACATACAATGACTTAAAGGCAGCTGTTTACAACGGCGGCAATGCTGAAATTGGGGTCGGTACAGTATCGTGGGAACCGAATGAATACGCCACTATAACACCCGTTACTATCACTTGCTCGGGCGCGGGCGAAGACGCGGGCCAATAATCCAACCCACAAACCTTAACACAAAGGCGTTCTGCGGAACGCCTTTTTTTGTGCACACAAAAAAAATCGCACAAGGATTATACTTGCGCGATTTGCTTTTTTATGGAGGCTACTCTAAATTCAGTTGCCGCTTTTGTTTTAACTTGGCAATTTCCTCAGGTACAAAGTGGCGGTTGTATCGCCCACCCGACTTTATGACGGGGTGTTTTTGCGCAAGGTTGTAAAGCGTCTTGCGCGAGACACCCAAGATTTTCATCGCCTCTCGGGTCGTCATATAAACCTGCGCGGGGGTTGCGTTCTGCGATTCCTGCGATTGTAAAGTTTGGCTTATTGCGTCAAGACGTTGTATAATCATGTCCATTCTTTGTTCAACGGGAGCAAGAGCTTTGGAAATGGCGTTTGCGATTACTTCTTCATTTATGTGTTCCATAACAGAAATGATAGGAACGCCACTTGATTTTTCCGTCCGCGCCTAACTACCCCCCCCCCGAAAGTGAATGCAAAAACGAACAGGCAAAACCTAATCAGTATAAGAGTCGGGATAAAAATCTTCGCCCACGGAAGAAATTTTTCACATTTTTGAAAAAAATCGCCGATTTTGCCAAAATCGCTCAAAAAAATTCCTATACTTATAAGGTTTTGCCCATTGATTTTAAATGTTCAATGGGGAGGGGGGGGGGGCAGTTAGGCAAACGCTAAATTTTTAGCAACGGAAACAAAAATTGCCAAGCAAGACAATTCCGTTGCGTTTGGCAATTTAAAATGAAGAGTAAAAAAAAACAAACCCTACCCAACGGAAGAAGTTCTGTTGGAAACGTACCTACTGATTGACAATCCGCTCAATCTGGGACGCGATTCGCCGTTTGCGTATATAGCGGCATTCCTCCGAACGGCAAAAGAAGTCGTGAAAGAGTTCAATGTTAGGACAGGAGAACACGCAACGTGTGTAAACGATATACGCGATTATATCGCCAGACACGAAGAATGTAAGCTGCGTTTACTAACACTGGAACGACCAATTCCGTGGGAATGGCAGATGCACTCAGAGGATACCTGCCCCAAGTGCGGCGGACATAAAGTTGCCTGGGCAAACCCAGTAGTTGAAAACTACAGGGTGTATATTCCGGGCACATGCCAATCGTGCCATACAATCTGGTGCGCAACTGGGAAGTTAACCGGAGCGATTCCGTTTGACCCCAACGCCCTAAAAAAGGCAGACATAACAGTCTAATAGCAAAAAATGCCAAACATGGGTAGGCAATCAGCCTACCCATTTCTTTGCCCATCTTGGTCTCCATTTGGCAATTATAATTTATCAATTTATAATTCCAGTTTTGCCCGCAGATAAGACTTCCTATACTTATAAGGTTTTGCCCGTTTGTTTTTTCGCTCGAGCACTCTTTCGCATTAGCACATTGCTGATTGCCATGCTTTATGGAATTTTAATGAACTGAGCACATATCTCTTTACGTCGGATAAAATTGTAGAGCGTTGTGCGACTTGTCCTCAGGCGGCGGCAGATGTCCGCCTTACTTGCCCCGAGGGCTAGCATTTGGCGGATTTCGTCTTCGCGCCCGTTGAGCTTCAAAAATTTTCCTTTCGGACGTCCGAGCAAAACCCCTTCGGCGCGCCTGCGCGCCAATGCCTCGCGGGTGCGTATTGAGATAATATTGCGCTCTATCTCCGCCGCCAGCGCGAACGCGAACGCAAGTACCTTAGCTTCAATCGAATTCCCCAGTTCGTAGCGTTCCTTGATTGCGATAATTCGCACCCCGCGCTCCATACAAACATTGAGAACGGAAAAAATCCCCATTAGATTGCGCGAAAGCCTGCTAAGCTCTGAGAGAATCAGAGTATCATCCTTGCGAAGTCGTTTAATCAGCCGCCCAAGCTTCCTATGCGAATGGTGCTTTGTGCCGCTTATGACCTCCTCAACCCACTCGTCAACCAAAATACCGTTGCGCTTGGCATATTCTTCAATCTCAAACCGCTGGTTTTGCGTGGTTTGCTTGTCGCTGCTAACTCTCAGATAGGCTGTAGTCATAAATATTCTCCTTTGTTTGCTGTTTGTCTGTTTCGGTTGCTATTTTTAGCCGTCCCCTCCAAAGCATACCGAAACTTTTTGAAAAAACTGTGTTGAAAAACGGTCGTTTCCCGAGTCATTTACCGATGGGAGCTTTGTTGATTTTTGTTATTTAAAATAATAGAGTATAAGTCGTTGCCTTCCTTTCTTATTGATGCCCTACAAATGTAAATAAATACGACCGTTTCTTTAATCATGGGGGTGTGTTCTCCCATGAAGATTTTGACAGACATAGACATAACGTATTCGCAAACGGGAAAAATTCCGTGCGAACGCACAGTTATGTCTATTCGCAACAGTCAATTAAGTTACACTTCTTCACTCACAAGCGAAACTCTACGTTTTCGCGAGATGCGCATTGTCGCAAAGCTCATTTTGGCGGGTAAGAACGATCGGGAAATTCGCGGAGAAGTTATTTCCGAAAACCTCTTCCAGTTCAAGGCAGGCAGTTCATATACACAAAAAGTGCTTCGCCGAGCCTTGCAGCGTCTGCATGCGTTGGAGACGCGTGAGCTCATTACCGCGGTTGCCGAAGCATCTTCTGAATCGGCAAAACAGATATGCCTCTACTCAATGATGCTTACAAACAAGGTGATGATGGACTTTATGCTTTGTGTTGTTGCCGAAAAATACCGAACCTTCGACAGGCATTTCAGCGGCGATGCCGAGAAATTTTTAAACCGAATAAGCCAACAAAGTCCGCAGCAAATAAGTTGGTCTGCGTTGACAATCCGCGCGATGGCAAAGTCAATGCGCAATGCCCTTTGCGAAGCAGGAATCCTTGACCGTAAAACCAAGACACTTCAGCCGATTTTAATCCCCGCCGTTTTGCGTCAAACGATTATTGAGCGCGGCAACCGAGCTATATTAACGGCATTTAACGATTTTGAATAATGGAAAAGCCACGACTCCTCAGCGAACGCCTGAAAGAACTCGGTGAAAGGTTTTCTACCGATGGATTTTTGCACGGAAATGCAATTAGCAACGAAGACAACATTTGGGTATTCGCCTACGACGCCCAATCGGAAATGCAGGTTCAGTGTTTTATCGAAATGCTAATGAAGCAGCCCGTAGGGGGAAAAATCTTTTTCTGCAACCTCTATGAACGCTTCCTGAAAATCTGCGAACGCGAAGACATAATCGATGGTATTTTAGACGAAGAGCAGACAAGCGGCGACAAGCTTCTCTTGGAGACCTTAAACCAAAGCATTCCCACGACAACACTTGCCGACGACATCGGCAAAGCGTTCCACAAATCGAAAGCGGAATATCTGCTTATCTACGGCGTGGGAGACGCCTTCCCGTTTGCCAGAGTTCACTCGCTTTTGAACGCGCTCCCCGTGGGGATTTCGCAGCAAAAGTCAATCGTCGTTTTCTACCCCGGCTATTACAACGGGCACGAGCTGCGCCTATTCAACCGCCTAACAAGAAACGGATATTATCGGGCGTTTTCGATTTTATAATAAAAGATAAGGATTTTTAATGAAAATGCGCACAATGTTTAAGGACGACATCGAAAGAGAAATCAACGGTGTCATCAAGGTAAACCAGAACGAAGAATCGGTCATAGAACAGGAAGTTCGCGAGTATGTCGTGACAAACGAGCTTCGCGGGCATTTTGAAAAGTTTTTCTCAAACTACAACAAAAGCTTTTCCGCGCCTGTTGAGAATATCGGCGTCTGGATACAGGGCTTTTTCGGAAGCGGTAAGTCGCACTTTCTAAAAATGCTTTCCTACCTGCTTGAAAACAAGTCGGCAAACGGCAAAAGCACGGTGGCATATTTCAAGGATAAGTTTGCAGACAACCCGCTTGCCTTCGCCGAAATAGAGTCGGCG
>USLP01000049.1 GCA_900555525.1 uncultured Eubacteriales bacterium | reverse complement strand
GTACGGACGTATTGAATCTTGACGGCGGCGGCTCAACGGCAATTTCGGCGATGTACGGCGGAACGGGCAATTTTGAACTTCAAAACTCACCGTCTGACGGCAGACTGCGCAACGATTCGACCTATATCTTTTTTGAAAATGTAACGCCGTATACGGGAGCTTTTGAAAAACTTTTCATGTATCCGCAGACAATTTATGCAAAAAGCGGAAGCACGGTGCAGTATACGCTCAAGGGAGCGGACAGCGGCTACTTCCCTGCCGAGCTTCCGGGCAATGCGGTTTATACCGTAGAGGGTTCGTCCTATGCCGATGACCTCGGTATGATTCATGCTGTCGGCGATGAAACGGCTGTCGTTACGGCAAGCGTAAACGGAATAAGCGCAAAAGCATATCTTAAGAGCATAGAAACACCCGACTATATAAAAGTAACGGATTCGTCGGGCAATCCCATATCCTCGCTTAATATGAACGAAGGCGAAACGGCAGACCTAAACGTTATCGCATATTACAACGATATGCCGATTTCCTCAACGGACAGCGCATACGGCTGGGAGGTTTCGGACGGAACGGGAACGATTACCCCCGACGGTGTGTTTACAATGGGCGAATACGGCGGTGAAATAACCGTTACTTCGGGCAATTCATATCTCAAAATCCCCGTATCGGGCGGAACACCCGACGCATTTTCGGATATATCCGAAAACTGGGCGCGCCATTATATAAACGAACTTTACGAAAAAGGGGTTGTAAACGGCTACAGTGAAAATAATGAATTTAAATTCAAGCCTTTAAATCTTGTTACAAAGAGCGAAACTGCCGTAATGATTTCACGGGCACTCGGACTTAACACGCAGGATTTTTCAAACACCGTTCTCCCTTATGCGGATTTATCCGCAATCCCCGAATGGGCGCTTCCTCACGTTAAGGCGCTTTATGCAAAGGGAATAATGAAAGGCTCGCTTGCAAATAACGGCAAAACTTATTTTTACCCGGCTTCAACGGTAAACCGTGCCGAAATATTCACGGTTGCGGGTCGTATTTTGGGAGCCGAAAGCGCGTCTCCATGCCCGTTTGCCGACAGAAATGAATTTCCCGAATGGGCTGTGGGATATATCGACGCGCTTTATGAAAAAGGAATGATAAACGGCTATTCCGACAATACGCTTAAAGCGGGCAACAGCATAACGCGTGCCGAAATATCAAAAATTATTGTCAAAGCCTTGTATTAATTGTAAAAAAATACTTGCAATTTTTTGTAGGATATGTTATCATATATTAAAGGTGGTGTCGAAATGAATAAATTTAAACTGCTTATTGTCGACGATGAAGAAAGAATACGCAAGGTTTTAAGCGATTTCTTTACAAAAAGCGGCTTTGATGTAAAAACCGCAAAAAACGGCGAGGACGCTTTCGACAAGTTTTTTGCGCATAAATTTGATGTGGTTATTTTGGATATAATGATGCCCGTCATGGACGGCTACGCCGTTTTGAAGGAAATACGAAAGGTTTCAAAAACGCCCGTTATAATGCTTACCGCAAAGGCGGAGGAATACGACGTTTTGAAAGGCTACGAGCTTTGCGCCGACGAATACGTCGCAAAGCCTTTTAATCTTAAAATTCTTCTTGCAAAGGTAAATGCCGTTTTGAGAAGAACGTCCGTTTTGCTTCAGGAAACACAGTTCGGAGATTTGACCTACAACAAAACCACCTATGAGGTATCTGTTAACGGTGAAAAGATTGACCTTACCAACAAGGAATTTGAGCTTTTGGGTTATCTTATCACAAACAAAGGCATCGTGCTTTCGAGAGACGATATTTTAAACAATGTGTGGAGCTACGATTATTTCGGAGACGTACGCACGATTGACACGCATATAAAGAAGCTGCGCGCAAAGCTGCTCGGATGCGGCTCTTATATACAAACCGTCAGAAGCGTCGGCTATAAATTTGAGATTCCCGACGATTCGGAAGGACAGTGAGGCTTATGTTTAAATCCCTGCGTTTAAGGACGGCAACAACGTTTTTTCTTACAATATTTTTTATACTCATATTTTTATTTTTCGTATCCGCAATGTTTTTGCAGAGGTACTATGTCTACCGTGAAGAGCTTGAATTTGCGCAGATATACGGAGAAATAACGAAAATTGCCGAAAATACCGAGGCGAGCGACGTTACATATACGCTCACACGCCTGGCGGCAAACTCAAACATTGCCGTTATAATAAGCGACGCGCAGTTTTCGCAGGTCTATTCGAGTACAAACACATTTAATGAATTTCAAAATTCAAACGGCGCCTTTTT
This sequence comes from uncultured Eubacteriales bacterium, assembly GCA_900555525.1. GTDB lineage: Bacteria > Bacillota > Clostridia > UMGS1840 > UMGS1840 > UMGS1840. The sequence continues at coordinate 5,738 of USLP01000049.1, read as the reverse complement.
TAATCCGAAAAGCTTTTTGGGCTCTATCGAGATACCCGAAGGAAAAGCGTATACGATAAAAACTCTCCCCGACCAGTACGGCATGAAAAGAATATTTTTAAAGGGTCATCTTGTCGGAGACTATTATATTTTTCTTACAAAGCCCGTTGAGGCGATTATAAAAAGCGTTGACGTTTATAAGGACTTTTTTCTTATAATAAGCGTACCCGTTTCCATTTTGGGAGCGGTTATTTCGTATTTCGTAAGCGCAAACATCACAAAGCCTATTTACGAAATGGTCGATATTTCAAACAGAATAAGCAAGCTTGACTTTTCAAAAAAATACGTTCCAAAGGGTGAAAGCGAGCTTAACACGCTCGGCTTATCGTTAAACTCCATGTCGGAAACGCTGTCTAAAAACATTACGCAGCTTTATCGGGCGAACACAATGCTTAAAAACGATATAACGCAGCGTGAGCGCAACGAGGTAATGCGTAAGGAATTTTTGCAGAATGCGTCGCACGAGCTTAAAACGCCGATTGCGGTTATAGCGTCCTACGGCGAAATGCTCAAGGAGGGACTTGTTACCGATAAGGAAGACCTCGACTATTATTATGACGTAATATGCGACGAAACGGACAAAATGGCGAAGATTGTAAAAGAGCTTCTCGTTTTGGCTCAGCTTGAATCATACAGGGATATTCTTTCCATAGAAAGCTTTGACATAAGCGAGCTTGCGCATGAAACGGCGGAAACGTACGAGGTTATCGCAAAGGGCGAGGACACGGCTATAAAAACCGATATTACGGACGGACTAACCGTCAGCGCAGACAGAACGCTTATAGAGCGCGTTATGTCGAACTACGTTTCAAATGCGATATATCACTGCGAGGGCGAAAAGGAAATCCTGATTATTTTAAAAAAATGCGAGGACGGCGTTTATTTTGCCGTACGCAATCAAACAACGCAGCAGCTTGACAGCAAAAAAATATGGCAAAGCTTCTATAAGGACGCCGAAAGCAAGGGCAACGGGCTCGGTCTTTCTATTGTCAAGGCGATTATGGAGGTTCACAACAAAAAATACGGCGTTAAATGCGAAAACGGTTATGCCGAATTTTATATAATACTTTAACATACGAAAGGACATGGAAACAAATGGATTACAATAAGCTTTCCGAGCTTTTATTTCCCGAAGCTTTAAAAAGCGTGGAGGAAATAATGGAAGAATATCCGAGACGTACATTAAAAGAGGGCGAAAAGGTTACAAGAATGGCGCCCAGCCCGACAGGCTTTATGCACCTGGGAAATCTCTATGCGGCGCTTACAAATGAACGTCTTGCACATATAAGCGGCGGCACTTTTTATCTTCGCATAGAAGATACGGACAAAAAAAGAGAGGTTGAGGGCGGAGTTGAAGCCATTATAAATGCGCTTTACGACTTCGGTCTTGAATTTGACGAGGGTGTAACTTTAGACGGTGAAAAAGGTATATACGGTCCGTATAAACAGCGCAAACGTGAAAAAATATATAAAGCGTTTGCGAAAAAGCTTGTGTCGGAGGGTAAAGCTTACCCCTGCTTCTGCACCGAGGAGGATTTGGCGGAGCTTCACAAAAAGCAGGAGGAAGCAAAGGAAGATAACCCCGGCTACAGAGGAAAGTGGGCGAAATGCCGTAATCTCACATATGAAGAAATCGAAGAAAAAGTCAAAAGCGGACTTTCATATGTTATACGTTTAAAGAGCATGGGAAGCATTGAAAACAAATTCAAATTTACAGACCTTGTTAAAGGCGATATAGAAGTATGCGAAAACGATATGGATATAGTAATCCTAAAATCGGACGGTATACCCACCTACCATTTCGCACACGTTATAGACGATTATCTCATGGGAACAACGCACGTTGTTCGAGGCGACGAATGGCTCGCTACCCTGCCCGTTCATTTACAGCTTTTCAGAGAAACGGGACTCAAACCGCCCAAATATATGCACATTTCTCCGCTTATGAAAATGGACGGTGAAACAAAGCGCAAGCTTTCAAAGAGAAAAGACCCCGAGCTGGCGCTTTCCTACTACAAGCAGGAGGGCTACGTTCCCGAATGTGTTCTTATTTATCTTATGACGCTTTTAAATTCCAACTTTGAGGAATGGTATGACAAAAATCAAGACAAGTCGTATAAGGAATTTCCGTTTTCACCGAAAAAAATGTCGGTTTCCGGCGCGCTGTTTGACCTTGTTAAACTAAACGACGTTTCCAAAAACTACATTTCACGCTTATCTGCGGAGGAGGTTTATAATCTCACGCTTTCGTATGCCGAAAAATACGATACGGAATTTTATGAATTTCTGAAAGCGCATAAGGATAAAACCATAGAAATTCTGAACATTGGCAGAGGCGGAAACAAGCCGAGAAAGGATATAGCGCGCCTTACCGAGGTTAAGGATTATATTTCCTATTTCTTCAGCGAGCTTTATAATCCGTCATACGATTTTCCGAGCGAAGTATCGGAGGAGGACAGAAAGAATATTCTGCGTGATTATATCAGCGTTTATGACGAAAAAGACGATAATTCCGAATGGTTTTCCAAAATTAAGGAAATTTCCGAAAAATACGGTTATACTATAAATATGAAGGAATATAAGAAGAACCCCGACGGCTTTAAGGGAAATATTTCGCACGTCAGCACGGTTATAAGAGTCGCTGTCTGCGGACGTGTCAACACACCCGATATGTATGACGTTCTTAAAATAATGGGCAAGGATTTGGTAAAGGAGAGACTTGAAAAATGGATTTAACGAAGATGATTAAGGAATCCGAGGGTAATTTTATCACGGATATAATAGACGAGGACATAAAGGAAGGCTTCTCCCGACGTATTCATACGCGTTTTCCGCCCGAACCGAACGGCTATCTCCATATCGGCTCGGCAAAGGCGATTTGGATAAACTATTCCATAGCGAAAAAATACGACGGACTTTTTAATCTGCGCTATGACGATACAAACCCTGCAAGAGAGGACGACGAATACGTTCAGTCCATATATGAGGATTTGAAATGGCTCGGCGCGGAGCCCGACGGCGGAATTTTCTACGGCTCTGACTATTTCGACAAATGCTATGAATTTGCCTGCAAGCTTATAAAAGACGGCAAGGCATACGTCTGCGACCTCACCTCGGAGGAAATGAGAGAATACAGAGGCACGCTAACGGAGCCGGGCAAAAATTCGCCCTACCGCGACAGAACGCCCGAAGAAAACATGGAGCTTTTCGAGCGCATGAAAAACGGCGAATTTAAAGACGGCGAAAAAACCTTGAGAGCAAAGATAGATATGGCGTCTCCCAACATGAACATGAGAGACCCCGCAATATACAGAATAGTTCATACGGAGCATCACAGACAGGGAAACAAATGGTGCATATATCCGCTTTATGATTTTGCACACCCCCTGCAGGACGCAATCGAGGGCATAACGCACTCGCTCTGCTCTCTCGAATTTGAAAATCACAGACCGCTCTACGAGTGGGTTGTTGATAACGTAGGCTTTGAATTTCCGCCTAAGCAGAGAGAATTTGCACGTCTTAATGTAACGTATACGGTTATGTCAAAAAGATACTTAAGAGAGCTTGTGGAAACAAAAACCGTTGACGGCTGGGACGACCCGAGAATGCCTACGCTGTGCGGCTTAAGGCGCAGAGGCTACACTCCGTCCGCTATTTTTGAATTTGTAAACAAAGCAGGCATTTCAAAGGCTAACAGCCTGGTTGACATTCGACTTTTGGAATTTTGCATAAGAAACGAGCTTAACGAATCGGCAAAGCGTAAAATGGCGGTAATAGACCCCTTAAAAATCACGCTTAAAAACTTCCCCGAGAACGAAGTGAAATACGTTAAAGTCCCCGACTATCCGCAAAAGGAAGAAACGTCATACAGAGAAGTACCGCTCACGCGCGAGCTTTATATCGAAAGAAGCGACTTTATGGAGGAGGCGCCCTCGAAATTCCACAGACTGAAAATGGGAAACGAGGTTCGTCTTACGGGAACGTATTTCATAAAATGCGAAGAAGTCATAAAGGACGAAAACGGTGAAATTAAGGAGCTTATCTGCTCGTATGACCCCGAAACGTTCACAGGCTCCGCTCCCGACGGCAGAAAAGTAAAAGGAACGATACACTGGGTATCGGCAAAATACGGCATAGAAGCCGACATCAATATGTACGACAGACTTTTCACACAGGAAAACATGGGCGATATGGAGGAAGGCAAAACTCTCTCCGACTACATCAACCCCGATTCCGTAATAACCAAAAAGGCTGTTTTGGAGCCTTCCTTAAAGGACGAAAAAGACGATGAGCGTTTCCAGTTCATCAGAAACGGCTACTTCATCAAAGACTCCAAAAACAAAAACGCATACAACCTGATTGTCAGCCTAAAAGACAGCTTTAAATTATAATATTATTGTCAGTAATCAAGGCGTTAAAAGGCTGTTAAAAAATCTCTTATCATTCCTTGCCCTGCCGATAAGAGAAATTTATGTCAATGCAGGGCGGCAGAATGGAGATTTTTATGGTCTTTATGGAAAAATACAAAAGTTTGGAAAAAATCTGTAATGAAATTTTTGATACATCTAACGGTGTAACAGCATATATAAATGAAATGGAGAATACTTTTGACGGCGCATTTTATGTTCCGAACTGGGGAAATGATTTGCAAAAGCTCAAGCATTACCGCCATATCAGAACTCAAATTGCGCATGAACCCAATTGTAATGAATCGAATATGTGCGTTTCGGAAGATGAAGAATGGCTTTTTACTTTTTATTCACGTATTATGAATCAAACAGACCCGCTTGCTTTATACCGCAAAGCTAAAGCTGCTTACAAAAAGACTATTCAACAAAAATCATGTGAAAAAACCATTAAAAAGCCCCCCCTTAAAACACCGATACATACCGCCAAGCCCTCACTTCAAAAATACAAATATTTAAAGCTTTTTATTGGAATCCTCATATTTTTCGGACTTCTTTTGTTGCTGTTAAATATTAAGGGTTAAACAATAAAAAAAATATCAAAATCATGTTTTTTTAGGCGCATCGCATAATTCTCCTTTTTAAAAATTTCCAAAAAAGTATTGACATTTCGGGATTTATGTATTATAATGTAAATGTTAAAAATTTTTAAAGGCGAAGATTAAGACAGTAGGAGCTTTCAAAAGCTTGGAGCGAGCCTCGGACGGTGCGAGCGGGGCGGTGAGTAGATTGCTTTGAACATCACTTAGGAGCTGCAAAGCTGAAAGGAACGTTATGGGGCGCACTTATTTTATGCGTGTTATCCGTAAAAATCCGATTAAGCTTTGACGGATTCTCTCCGTTATCAGAGGCACATATATAGGTATGGTGGTAATAAGCGAAATTTTTTAAAGTTCGTCCTGTCTATGGGGCGAACTTATTTTTTTGAAGGGAATGATTATAAATGTACGAAAAAGTTTCTCCTACGCTGAATTTTAAGGAAAGAGAAAAGAAAGTTCTTGACTTTTGGAATGAAAACAACATTTTCCAAAAGAGCATAGACGAAAAAAAAGAGGGCAAAAGCTTTTGCTTTTATGACGGTCCTCCCACGGCTAACGGAAAGCCTCATATCGGTCATGTTTTAACACGTGTTATAAAAGATATGATTCCCCGTTATCACACGATGAAAGGTGAAAGAGTTGTAAGAAAAGCAGGCTGGGATACTCACGGTCTGCCCGTTGAGCTTGAGGGTGA
>USLP01000048.1 GCA_900555525.1 uncultured Eubacteriales bacterium | reverse complement strand
TAGTCGTCCTCCTCGTCGGCGGTGAGGTAAACTATCTCGTTGCTTATGCTCTTGTTCTTCCCGTCCACCCTGCGGTAGGGCGCCTCAATAAAGCCGTAGCGGTTTATACGGGCATAGGTGGAAAGGGAGTTTATAAGACCTATGTTAGGGCCTTCAGGGGTCTCTATGGGGCACATGCGGCCGTAATGGGAATAGTGAACGTCTCGAACTTCAAATCCCGCACGGTCTCTTGACAAACCGCCCGGTCCCAAAGCTGAAAGTCTTCTCTTGTGAGTAAGCTCGGAAAGCGGGTTTGTCTGATCCATGAACTGTGAAAGCTGTGAAGAACCGAAAAATTCCTTCATAGCCGCATATACGGGGCGGACATTTACAAGCGTCTGCGGTGTGAGCTCGTCTGTTTCCTGCTGAATTGTCATTCTTTCTCTTACAACTCTTTCAAGTCTTGCAAGACCTACTCTCACCTGATTCTGCAAAAGCTCGCCTACGCTTCTTATTCTTCTGTTGCCCAAATGGTCAATATCGTCGGTTGTGCCTATTCCGTTCATGATGCAGACATGATAATCCATAACGCCTATCATATCGTCTGTCGTAACGGTTCTTGTGATAAGCTCATGCTTTTTGTCATAAATCATATTAAGCTTTTCTTCGTCCGTCATATCGGCGTCCAAGATAGGCTTCAAAAGTCCGTAATGAACTTTTTCGTTTATTATCTCCGTATCGGCCTCGGGGAAGAAGTACGTTATATCGCAGGTATTATTTGATATAACCTTGATTTCCTTGCCGTTATCGGCTTTAACATATACAGCATTAACGGGCGAACGGTCAAATTCGCGCGCCATATCCTTTGTAATTGTTTCGCCTGCGCTTCCGAGGATTTCTCCCGAAAACGGGCATATAACGTCCTGCGTCAGCGTTCTTCCGACAAGTCTTAAAGAGAAATTAAGCTTTTTGTCGAATTTATATCTGCCGACACGTGCTATATCGTATCTTTTGGGGTCGAAAAACAAATCCTTGATAAGCTTTTCCGCATTTTCAAACGAAGCGGGTTCGCCCGGACGAAGCTTTTCGTATATTTTTATAATAGCTTCCTGCGGATTTTTCGACGTATCTTTTTCCAATGTATTCAAAATAAGCTGATCGTAATTGAACAGCTCCGAAATTTCGGCATTTGTACCGTAGCCCAAAGCACGGAGCAAAACTGTTGCGATAAGCTTTCTTGTTCTGTCTATTCTGACATACAAAACATCGTTGGAATCGGCTTCAAACTCAATCCATGCGCCTCTGTTGGGTATCATGGTTGAGGAATAAAGCTCCTTACCCGTTTTATCTCTCTGCATATCAAAATATACGCTCGGAGATCTGACAACCTGACTGACGATAACACGCTCCGCACCGTTTATAATAAACGTACCTGCGTCCGTCATCTTCGGGAATTCTCCCATAAAGATTCTCTGTTCCTTGGTTTGTCCCGTTTCTCTGTTGGTGAGCCTCATATTCACTCGTAAGGACACCGAATATGTGGTCTCTCTCTGTTTAGACTCGGCAACGGTATACTTGGGGACGGGGTCAAAGCTGTAATCACCGAATTCAAGGACATATTTATCCATATGGTCAACGATAGGCGATACGCTTTCAAAAACTTCCTTTAATCCCTCATTGATAAACCACTCGTATGAATCCTTCTGAATTTCAATCAGATTCGGAAAATCCAAATCGTTTTCTATTTTTGAGTAGTTCATTCTTTCAACACTGCCGTAGCGGACCGGATGCACCACAAAAATCACCTCTCCTAATATATTCTGACATAAACAGAAACACTATTCCATTAAAATGCGTTATATCATTTTATCACTCCTTTAGGCTCTTGTCAAGCTTTTTCGGGCATTTTTTTTATTATAAATGCAATTTTGTTAATTTTATACATTAAATTTTTAAAAAATTGTTTAAAATTTAGTTGATTTTTTCCGAGTTATATTGTATAATAGATATACAGAACGAATTTTTTCACAGAAAGGAATGACAAAAATGGCAACAGACAGAAACATAAGGAATATTGCGCTCGCCGCTCACGGAGGATGCGGTAAGACGACGCTCGCTGAGGCAATGCTTTTCGAGACGGCGGAAATAGATAAGCTGGGTCAGATACCCGACGGAAATACCGTTATGGATTATAACCCCGAAGAAATCAAAAGACGTATTTCTATTTCGGCAGGTATCGCATACGGCTTTTGGAAGGATACGAAAATCAATATTATAGATACACCGGGATTTTTTGACTTCGAGGGAGAAATGGCGTGCGGACTTCGTGCCGCAGACAGCGTTATTATCCTTGTAAGCGCCAGAAACGGAATAGGCGTGGGAAGTGAAAACGCTTGGAATTATGCGGAAAGAAAGAATATGCCCAAAATCATATTCATAAACGATATAGATGACGAAAACGCAAACTACAACCAGGTTGTATCAGACCTTAAGGAAACCTTCGGAAAATCGGTAGCGCCGTTTTATGTTCCTTTGCAGATAAACAACAAGGTTACGGGATATGTCGACCTTATACATAAACGTGCGAGAGACTTTGCGACAAAGGAAAATATTCCGCTTACGGACACTATGCTTGAAGCCTGCGCCGAAACAAAAGACCTCATGTATGAGGCTATCGCGGAAACAAGCGAGGAATTGATGGAAAAATATTTTTCGGGCGAGGATTTCACTCCCGAAGAAATTATGAACGCAATCAGAGAGGGCGTAAGAGACTGCACAATCACCCCCGTTATGTTCGGCTCGAGCATAAAAAGCATGGGAATAAAGGGTCTTTTGAACGCAATCGTCGACTATTTTCCGACCGTTTCCGAGCTTCCGCCCGAAAAAGCAATAAAAATCGATACGAATGAAGAAACCAAGGTTGAATACAACGAAGACGGACCCGTTAAGCTTTTCGTATTCAAAACTATCTCCGACCCGTTTGTAGGAAAGCTTTCCGTATTTAAAGTTATTTCGGGAACCTTGAAACCCGACTGTATGCTTTATAACATAAATAAGGACGCACAGGAAAAAATCTCAAAGCTTTTCATCATGAAAGGTAAAAAACAGGTTGAGGTTAAAGAGCTTAAAGCAGGCGATATAGGCTGCATCGCAAAGCTTACCGTTACAAAAACAAACGATACGCTTTCAAGCGTAAACGACGGAATAAAGATCAAAGAAACGAAACTTCCGACCCCTAATGTAAAAATGGCAATTACCACAAAAGACAAGGGCGACGCCGAAAAAATCAGCTCCGGACTTTCAAAGCTTGCGGAGGAAGATCCGACAATACGTTTCTATAACGATCCCGAAACGCATCAATTCATACTTTGCGGCATCGGAGAACAGCATCTTGAGGTAATTTTAAGCAAGCTAAAGAGCAGATATAACGTTGAATTCAGTCTGTCCGAACCTCTCGTTGCCTACAGAGAAAAAATCAAGAAAAAGGTTACGGCTGAGGGCAAGCATAAGAAACAGTCGGGCGGACACGGACAATACGGTCATTGCTGGATTGAGTTTGAACCGTATGACGGCGACGAGCTTATATTTGAGGAGCGTGTTGTCGGCGGAAGCGTTCCGAAAAACTACTTCCCCGCAGTTGAAAAAGGCTTAAGAGAAAGCGTTGCTCACGGCGTTTTGGCAGGCTACCCCGTTGTGGGACTTAAAGCGACGCTGTTCGACGGCTCTTACCACCCCGTGGATTCCTCCGAAATGGCATTCAAAACGGCGGCTCATAAGGCATTTCTAAAAGGAATGGAGCAGGGTCAGTCCGTAATTTTGGAACCGTACGGAACGCTTAAGGTTATAATTCCGAATGCATACACGGGCGATATAATCGGCGATATAAACAAAAGACGAGGCAGAGTTTTGGGAATGACCCCGATAAACGAAAAGGTTCAGCAGATTGACGCCGAAATCCCCGTTTCTGAAATGACAAAATATGCCGTAGACCTCCGTTCCATGACGCAGGGACGCGGTAAATTTGAGTTTGACTTTGTGAGATACGAGGAGGCTCCGGCAAACGTTGCCGCAGAGGTTATCAAATCGAGCAAATACGTCAGAAACGAAGAAGATTAAACTTTTTTTGAAAAATCTATTGAAAAAATACGCAATATGTGCTATAATAACCGATATATCGGTTATTATAGCACATGTATTTTTTGGAGGGATAATATGAACATTTCAGAATACAAATACAAAATTGATACGCATTGCCATACAAAACCCGTGAGCCCCTGCGGAGAAATACTCCCCGAAGAGCTTATAAAAGACTACAAAGAAACAGGCGCGGACGCTGTCGTTATAACAAATCATTTTTTCAGATCTATTCTCCCTCCGACTAAAGAGGAAGCTGTGAAATACTGGCTTTCGGATTTTTATAAAACGCTTGACGCAGGCGAAAAGTACGGCATTAAAGTCATTTTGGGCATGGAAATACGCTTCCCCCAAAACCAAAACGATTATCTTGTTTACGGCATAGATGAAGAATTTGTAAAAAAGGCTTACGACTATGTTGCTACCGATTTGGAAACGTTTTATAAAACGCTGAAAGACGATAAAAACGTAATTTTGCAGGCGCACCCTTTCAGAAACAATATGGAGCTTGCCGACCCGAGCTTTTTGGACGGTATCGAGGTTTTCAATATGCACCCCGGTCATAATTCAAGAGTTGCTCTTGCGTACAGATATGCGCAAAAACACGAAGATTTCATAATAACCGCAGGTACGGATTTTCACCATAAAGACCACCAGGGAATGGGATTTTTGCTTGCAAAAACGCTCCCGTCGGATTCGTTTTCGTTTGCCGAAATATTAAAATCAAAGGATTATTTAATGCTTTTGGGCGGCTGTGTTGTAATTCCCTACTCGCCCGAAAAGAAAATCTGGCAGTATTAATTCACCAAACGTTTCGTATTAATTAATTTTGAAAGGAAAAACGCTATGAAATGGATATGGTTATCAAAAGAAAATTTTCCGAATTACCAAAAATGCCGTTATACGAATTTTTGCAAAGATGAGTACGAAACGTGCGTGAGTAAATTTGTAAAAAAGCTTGAAATTTCAAAAGAAATTTCAGACTCACAAATAAAAATAAGAGCCGATACAAAATATCTTCTCAAAATTAACGGGCAGGTTGTTCTTCGAGGTCCTGCCGAAGTCGGAGGAGATTACGGCAACAAAGAGCCTCTCGGCTACTGGTTTTTTGACCGTGAGGATATAACAGAGTATTTAAAGACGGGTGAAAATACCGTAGAAGTTTTCGTACGTCTCGGAATAGCAGTACAAGCCGACTATTCCATGGGACACGGCGGACTTTCGGCAGAGCTTACGCTTAAATATTCGGACGACACAAAAGAAATTATCGAAACCGACAAAACCTGGAAAAGCGGTATTGCGAAAGAATTTCACAATCCGACAAAGGCACAGAGCGGCGGAATGATATATGACAGCGGAGAAAAAGAAACCGAACTTTTTACATCTGATGAAATATGCGATATATGGCACGCCGAAGAAAAACCGCTCGATAATCTTGAATGTAAAAATTTAAAGCACAAAAAGCTCTACACATATTACAAAGACAGAATAATGGAAAAAGACGGCGAAATTATTATAAGCGAGGGCTGCCCCGTTACATTTACGCTTGATTTCGGAAAGGTATATTCGTTTTATCTTAATTTCAAAGCCGCGGACGAAAACCGCCAGGAATATTCCGTTTATTACGAAGAAATTTTGGGATTTATCGTAAGGGAAGAGCTTCTTTTATCAAGCGGAAAAATTTCATATAACGGGCTTGCTCTTCAAACGGGACGTTATATAAGAGTAACCACAAGGAGCATAGCAGCGCCGACGCATCTTAAAATCACAATGGACACAATGCAGTACCCCGTCAGTGATTCGGGAACGTTTTCGTGCAATGATGAATTTTTGAACAAGCTTTTTAATCAAGGAAAGCATATAACAAAAATAAACCGCCAGTCTTACCATATGGATTCACCGTTTCACCAGGAGGCGCTCGGCTGTACGGGCGACTATATGATAGAAAGCCTTATAAATTATTATACCTTTGGCGAAACAAAGCTTACAAGGCTTGATATTATCAGAACCGCAAGACTTCTTGTTAAAAAACACGGCATAATGTTTCACACAAGCTACAGCCTGCTTTGGACGGAAATGCTGTGGGATTACTATATGTATTCGGGCGATGGCAAAATTTTTCACGAAACGGCGGACGCACTCCATATACTTTTAAAACGTTTCCTTACATATATAGGAAAATCGGGAATTATAGAGGACGCGCCAAACTATATGTTTATCGATTGGGTAAACGTCGGAGATTATAATCTTCATCACCCTCCCAAGGTTTTGGGGCAAGGCGCAATGACCGCATTTTTGTACCGCGCACTTATAAACGGAAATCGTATATGTGCCGTTATGGGCGATGATGTAAACGCAAAGCTGTATAAAAAATGCGCCGATAAAATAAAAACAGCTTTTAACGCCCATCTTTTCAATGAAGAAAAAGGCTTATATATTGACGGAAAAAACGACAAAAAATACGAACCCACAGCGTGGCTTCCGTATGCGGAGGGCGAATATTACAGCCAGCATACAAATTCTCTTGCCGTGCTCTACGGCATTGCGGACAAGAATTATCTAAAGCCGATTATGGAAAAAGTTATAAACGACACGTCGCTGATTCAGGCACAGCCGTATTTCTATCATTTTATTTTAAATGCCGTTTCAAAAGCGGGACTTTTCGATAAATACGGAGTGGAGCTCTTATATAAATGGAAAGGTATTTCGGACGAAGCGGACGGAGGCTACAAGGAAACATTCGATATGAAAAGCTCGGACTATTCTCACGCATGGGGCGCTACACCGACTTATCAAATGCCGTCAAAAATCCTCGGAATAACGCCAAAAGCTCCGGGCTTTTCGGAATTTGATTTCAACCCGAATATGTGCGGTTTAAAATGGATAAAGGGAACAATACCAACGCCTTTGGGTCTTATCGAGGTATTTTCCGACGGAAAGGAAAGCTACGCAAGAGTCGTAAAGATTTAATCAGGAAGTGAAGAAATTGAAGGATTTTGAAAATCTGCCTTCTTTTATACGGGATTATCTTTCCCATAAGTTTACAATCGAGGGCAAATCCGAACTGACGGTCAAGGAGTACGCATATGACCTGCAAACGTTTCTGCGGTATATAACCGCAAAGCAAAAAGGAATAAAAGATATTTCGGAAATTAAAAAGCTTTCCGTAAAAAATGCCGATATCGGGCTGATTCGTGATGTTTCTCTGTCCGATGTCTACGATTATCTGCTGTTTTTGAGCAAGTCAATGGGGAATTCCGTAAAAAGCAGAGCAAGAAAGCTTTCTTCCCTAAAATCCTTTTATAAATATCTCGACAATGACGCGCACCTTATAAACGTAAACATCGTAAAGGATTTACAGCTTCCGAAAATACCCAAGCAGCTCCCGATATATCTGGAACTCGACGAAGCAAAAACGCTCCTGCAAGCCCCCGAAGGGGAAAACAAAGAGCGTGATTTTCTGATACTTATAATACTTTTAAACTGCGGACTGCGTGTTTCGGAGCTTAAAAATATTCACTTAAACGATATAAAGGGAGATACCCTGCTAATTAAGGGAAAGGGTCAAAAGGAGCGGATTTTATTTTTAAATCCCGCCGCTCTGAAAGCTTTGGACGCTTATCTGAACGTAAGAAAGCCGAAGCGTTCCGATATAACACAGCTTATTTTATCCGACAGAGGCGAAGAAATTTCCGTAGGCGGTATACAATATACGGTGAAAAAGCTTGTCAAAAAAGCAGGCTTGGATTCCACGAGGATAACCACGCATAAGCTTCGGCATACGGCGGCAACGCTCATGTACAAATACGGCGGTGTCGATGTCAGAGCCTTGCAGGAGGTACTGGGGCATGAACACCTCAATACCACCGAAATTTATACGCATACCAACCGTGAAGCTGTCCGCAATGCGCTGAACAAAAATCCCCTGTCCGGCTA
>USLP01000047.1 GCA_900555525.1 uncultured Eubacteriales bacterium | reverse complement strand
GCTCATAATCGGGGTTACTATATGCCCGTCATTAACAAGTTTTTCAATAACTTTAATTGTTTTGTCAAATGTGCAAAATGAGCCTGTTAGGCAATAACCGATTTTCAAACTTTTCCCTCCTTAATCATTTTGTCTATTGCTTCACCGATTAAATATCCGGCAGTTTCTTTGCTGTATCTTGACGGTAGTTTTGATGCGACGATAATGTTTATGTTTTTTGATTTTGCATAGTGCTTATCTATACCGCCGGGAAACGAAGCAAGCTCAATGTAGATGGTATCATTTTTAAATGTATCTATTTCTTTTTTTGTAAAATATACCGCGCTTACGGTGTTGAATATTACATCATATTTGCTGCAATTTATTGAAGAAAAATCAATTACCTTATCTGCAATTGTTTCTGCTTGTGCCTGGTTTATACTGCTTCTGGCGCAAACTGTTACTTTTGCACCCATATTTTTTAATGTGCTGCAAAGTGCTTTCCCTATTGCACCAAATCCGGTAATCAGTATGTTCGCACCTAATATGGCTTTGTCACTGTTTTCTTTGTAAATTGCTATTGCACCTTCATTTGTAAGCAACGCGTTTTTATATTTGAAATCTTCACGCTTGTTATAATCAAAAAAGTTTTTATGTTTTTTATCATAATCTCCTGCACCGTAAAAAACAGTTTTGTTTTCGTAGGGGGCAAAGCTTTCTTTATCGCAGGCAGGGGAAAATACCGCAAAATCTGCTTTGCTTTTATCAAATACTTCGTGATAGCCTTGATTTACCAAATATTTTTGTGTATAAATCATTCTTTCATCTTCATAATAGGGAATAATAAAATTCATATTTTCCTCACAAAAAAATTAACCTTGCATGAGGGTTTCCCTTACGCAAGGTTAATCATTTTAATTCTTATCCTATAAAAAGAAAAACAAGGAATGCAGCAAGAACCAATACGAAGAAAATAACAATCATCCACTTTGTTATTCTTTCAAGTTTAGCTTCAATTGTTCTTCCCTTTGACTTGCCAAGAAATGTGTCAGCACCACCGGCAATAGCGCCTGAAAGGTTTTGAGAACGACCTTCTTGCATAAGTACAACAATAGTAATTACAATTGAAAAAACAATCAATACTGCACCAAAAACATAATGATACCAGAGCATAATATCTCCTCCGTTTATATAAATTACTAATGAATTATAACACAAGACACTATATAATGCAAGTGTTTTTTTATATTTTAAAATGTTATTTGTTCCGCAACATCATTTTCACTCGGCAAAGAACCTGACGCAGGCAAATTTTTAGCTCTGAAACGCCATGCTTTTTCAAATTCGCCCTCATGGTAAATATGAAGTGAGGTTATTTTATGCGTCTTTTTAAGTTTCATAACAGATACGCCTTGCGTATCCTTTGTAGTTTTAGGCAAAATCGCTCCTGTGTTAACAAGAAGCATTCTACCGCTTGAAGAGCAAATAACCAATTCAGTATCTTCTTTAATGTATATTGCCTGCGCAAGCGGTGATTTATTTGAATAAGCGTTAATAAGCTTCTTTCTGTTAGTCTTTGTAGCATAAGATGCCATATCAACCTTTGCAAGCTTACCGTTATCAAACACAAAAATCATATATCCCGTATATTCGCTCACAACAGCAGTGTAAACCACCTGTTCACCCTCTGCCATTTCAAGCTTACCCGGAACATACTCACCGAGAACAGAAGCTTTTGTATCAGCAAAATCATCAACTTTTGCTTTATACACCTGGCACTGATTTGTAAAGAAAAGAAGTTCATCCTTATTTGAACATTCGATTTCAGGAAGAAGTGAATCGCCCTCTTTAATTTTTTGCTCGCCGCTCATACGAAGATTAGCTGTTTTTATTTTCTTAAAATATCCGTGTTCAGTAATAAATAAAGTTACAGGATAATCGGGTATTTCAACAAGTTCTTCTTCAACGCTTTCATCAATGGAATAAAGGATTTCGCTCTTTCTGCCGTTATCATATTTTTTAGTTACATCTTCAAGCTCTTTAATGATAATTTTCTTCATTTTGTTTTTACTTGAAAGAATTGATTCAAGTTCAACAATATCATTTTCAAGCTGTTCAATATCTTTAATGCGTTTTAAAATATATTCACGGTTTAAATGGCGAAGTTTTATTTCAGCCACATATTCAGCCTGTATTTCATCAATACCAAAGCCAATCATAAGATTTGGTACAACTTCGGACTCACTTTCGGTTTCTCTTACAATTTTAATAGCTTTATCAATATCAAGTAAAATTTTTGAAAGGCCTTTTAATAAATGAAGCTGATTTTTCTTTTTATTAAGATTAAAAGTAATTCTTCTTCTGATACATTCAAGCCTGAAATCGACCCATTCAAGAAGTATATCCCTAACGCCTAAAACAACAGGCCTGCCCTTAATAAGAACATTGAAATTGCAGCTAAATGAATCTTGAAGCGGAGTCATTTTATAAAGTTTAGTCATAAACTTATCCGCATCAATTCCGCGTTTTAAATCAATAGTGATTTTCAAACCTGAAAGGTCTGTTTCATCACGAATATCGCTTATTTCTTTAACTTTGTTTGTTTTTACAAGTTCAACAACTTTATCAATAATTGCTTCGCTTGTAGTTGTCGGCGGAATTTGGGTAATATCAATACAGTTATATTTTTTATCATAGCTATATTTTGCACGAACTTTAACAGAACCTCTGCCTGTTTTATAAATTTTATTAAATTCGTCTTTATCATAAAGTATATATCCGCCGCCCACAAAATCAGGTGCAAGAAGTGTATCGCTGACTTCGTGGTCAGGATTTTTCATAAGCGCAATTGTGGTGTCACATATTTCTTTAAGATTAAAAGATGCAATTGATGATGCCATACCGGCAGCAATACCCGTTGTTACATTACAAAGAATTGACGGAAAAGTAACCGGCAGAAGAGTCGGTTCCTTCATTGTATTATCGTAATTATCAACAAAATCAACAGTGTCTGATTTTATATCGTCAAAAAGTTCGTGGCAAATCGGTGCAAGCTTTGCTTCGGTATAACGGGAAGCCGCATACATCATATTCTTACTGTAAGCTTTACCAAAATTACCCTTTGATTCAACATAAGGATAAAGCAAAGTTTCATTACCGCGGGAAAGACGAATCATAGTTTCATAAATTGCAGCATCACCGTGCGGGTTAAGCTGCATAGTGCGGCCTACTATATTAGCACTTTTAATTGTGCCGCCTTGCAAAAGCCCCATATTATACATTGTATAAAGAAGCTTTCTGTGTGACGGTTTAAAGCCGTCTATTTCGGGAATGGCACGCGACATAATAACACTCATGGCATACGGCATATAGTTCACTTCAAGCGTATCGGTTATATGCTGCTCTACCACCTCGCCTGCACCGAGAATATGAGCGTTTATGTTAAGCTCCTCCGAATTTCGGTCTGTTTCGTTTTTCTTGGTTCTTTTAGCCATTTTCCGACTCTCCTGATTTGCCGTGATAACGTTAAGAAAGGTCAGTCATATCAATGTACTGAGCACCGTTTTCGGCAATATAATCTTTTCTGCCCTGTAAATTGTCGCCGAGTAAAAGGTCAAATTTATCGGCGACAGCCTCGGGTGAATAATCCGGCTCGACCTTTATAAGACGACGGGTTTTGGGATTCATTGTGGTAAGCCACATCATCTCGGGTTCGTTTTCACCGAGACCCTTTGAACGCTGTATGGTATATTTTCTGTCTCCGATTTCAAGAAGGGCATCCTGTTTTTCCTTTTCGGTGTAGCAAAACCAGGTCTCGTCCTTGCAAGTTATTTCGTAAAGCGGAGATTCGGCTATAAACACCTTACCCTCTTTTATAAGCGTGGGCATAAGACGATAAATCATCGTTAATATCAGCGTCCGTATCTGATAACCGTCAACGTCGGCATCGGTACAAATTATGACCTTGCTCCAACGAAGATTGTCCATATTGAAAAGAGACAGATTTTTATTTGCCTTGGAGCTTACCTCAACGCCGCAGCCGAGCACTTTGATAAGGTCTGTTATAATGTCGTTTTTAAATATTTTGGGGTATTCGGCCTTAAGACAGTTGAGTATTTTCCCTCGTACCGGCATAACTGCCTGAAAGGCACTGTCTCTCGCCTGCTTGCAGGCACCGAGAGCCGAGTCGCCCTCCACTATGAATATTTCACGCTCCGAAACGTCCTTTGAGCGGCAGTCAACGAATTTTTCGATTCTGTCAGTCATACTGTTGCCGCTTTGAAGCGTCTTTTTAATGTTGAGCCTTGTGGATTCGGCCTTGACGCGCGAACGCATATTTATGAGCACCTGCTCGGCAATTTTTTCGGCGTCTATTCTGTTTTCTATAAAATACACTTCAAGCTGATGGCGGAGAAAATCCGTCATAGCCTCCTGAATGAATTTATTGGTTATAGCTTTTTTGGTCTGATTTTCGTATGACGTCTGAGTTGAAAAGGATGACGAAACAAGTACAAGACAATCCTCCACATCCTGGAAATTTATCTTGCTGTCGCTCTTTAAATACTTGCTGTTTGCTTTTAAATAGCTGTCAATCTGCGAAACGAACGCACTTTTTACAGCTTTTTCGGGAGCACCGCCGTGGTCAAGAAAGCTGGAATTATGATAATACTCCTTAAGCTGTTTTTTATTGGAAAAACACAGCGCAACATTGAGCTTAACCTTGTATTCGGGCAAATCGGCTCTGTCTCTGCCCTTTCTCTCACCCTGCCAAAACTGCACGGAAGAAAACGCATCGTCGCCGACAAATTCCTTTATATAATCGACTATACCGTTTTCGTAGCAGTATTCGTATTTATCAAAGCTCTTTTCGCCGGTTTGATTGCGAAGAATGAATTTTATTCCCGCATTTACAACTGACTGCCTTAATATAGTCTCCTGATAGTATTCAAGAGGAATATCAATATCGGTGAACACCTTGATATCCGGTTTCCAGCGTATTCTTGTCCCGGTATCTTTTTTATTGTACGGTTCCTTTTGAAGCTCGCTGACGGGCTCGCCCGCCTTAAAATGTATCTCATAGCGAAATCCGTTTTTGTGCACCTCGGCATCCATATACTCCGAAGCATACTGTGTGGCACAAAGTCCGAGTCCGTTAAGTCCGAGTGAATACTCGTATGTTCCGCCGTTGTTTGTATTATATTTACTGCCGGCATACATCTCACAGAAGAGCAGCTCCCAGTTCCAGCGCTTTTCCTTTTCGTTGTAGTCCATAGGCATACCTCTGCCGTGATCGACAACCTCAACGGAGCCGTCGAGAAAACGGGTCACGGTTATCTCTTTACCGTAGCCCTCTCTTGCCTCGTCTATGGAATTTGAAAGTATCTCAAATACAGCGTGCTCACAGCCCTCAATACCGTCCGAGCCGAAAATAACGGCAGGGCGAAGCCTTACCCTGTCGGCACCCTTTAGCTGCGAAATACTTTCTTCATTGTATACCGCTTTTTTTGCCATTTAAATAAACCACCTTTTAAATTCCGAGCGGCGGAAAAAATGCACGCAGGAAAATCCTGCCGAAAAATACCGCCATATATTTTACACTATATATAGCGGTCAAGTCAAGTTATTTGCCTTTTCAAACGGATATTTAGGGCTCATACGCCCAAAGCCGACAGCTCAAGTCAGCTTTTATCGTCATCGGTATGCTTTTTAACCTTATGTTTATTTCCGTTTTCATCAACGATATACGTATTTTCAAGATTTGCGACAAGATTTCTTTTAAAAGAGTCGATATACTCGCGGCGCAAAATTGCCTGCTCCTCCTTTTCTTCGGGAGTAAGCCCCTCCCCTTTTTGCTTTTTGGCAAGGAAGTTTATACGCTCAATTTTACTTTGCTCCATAATCATCACCACGTAAAGGTTATTTTTTATTATTTTATAATATTTTTTAAATAAAGTAAAGGAGCGGCTCAACACTTGAAAATATTAAGTGAATATCATATAATTTCATTATGATGAAGGAAGGATTACGATATGTTTAAATATGTTCTGATAGACATTGACAATACGCTTTTGGATTTCAACAAATGTGCCGAAAAAGCTATGACAAACGCTTGTAAAGCTTGCGGAGTAGGTTTCAAAAAAGAAATGCCGTCGGTTTTTCATAAAATCAACGACTCTCTCTGGCAAAGACTCGAAACGGGAGAAATCACAAGGGATCAAATACACGAAAAACGGTGGAATATGGTTTTTTCGGTTATGGGTATAACTTTTGACGGACGCGAATTTGAAAAAGAATTCGTAAAAGGGATATATGACGGCCACGAGCCTGTAAACGGAGCTGTGGATACGGTTAAATATCTGTCAAAAAAATACATACTCTGTGCCGCAAGCAACGGTCCCTTTGAGCAGCAAAAACACCGACTGACACTTGCCGGAATGATAGACTGCTTCTCTCACCTTTTTGTTTCGGAGAGAATAGGCATACAAAAGCCCCAACGGGAATTTTTTGAGCGGTGCCTCAATGAACTGCACGAAACCGACAAATCAAAATTTATACTTATAGGCGATTCGCTTACCGCCGATATATCCGGAGGAAAGAGCTTCGGAATCACCACCTGTTGGTATGACCACAACGGCACGGGGTATGATAATGTGGGCGCGGATATAAGAATCGACAGTCTCTCAGAAATCAAAAGCATACTTTGAGGAATTATTATGATAAAGCTCCCCGAACAAGTGAATAAGGCGATATGTCTGCTGAAAAACAGCGGTTTTGAAGCCTATGCTGTCGGCGGTGCGGTTCGTGATTGTCTGCTCGGCAAAGTCCCGTTTGACTGGGACATCACAACAAGCGCACGCCCCGAAGAAACCGAAAAGGTGTTTTGCGGCGAACGGATAATAGAGACAGGTATAAAGCACGGGACGGTAACTGTTATAATTGACGATATGCCGCTCGAAATAACCACTTATCGCATAGACGGCGACTATACAGACCACCGTCATCCGCAAACGGTATCATTTTCGGATAACCTCAGAGACGATCTCTCAAGGCGGGATTTCACAATAAACACGCTTTGCTGTAATTGCGACGACAAAATAATTGATGCTTTCGGCGGCAAAGACGATTTGAACAACAAAATAATACGGTGCGTCGGCGATCCCGATACCCGTTTTTCGGAGGACGCGCTCAGAATAATGCGTGCCGTCCGTTTTTCGGCGGAGCTCGGATTCACAATAGAAAAAAGCACATCGGACAGCATACTGAAAAACAGGCAGCTGCTGTCGGATGTGTCAAAAGAAAGATTACAGGTTGAATTCACAAAGCTTATCACGGGAAAATACGCAACCGACGTTATACGGAAATATCACGCGGTTATAGAGGTATTTATCCCGGAGCTTGCCCCACTTGCAGAATGCGAGCAGCACACAAAATATCACAAATACGATGTGTTCGAGCATACGCTTCACGCCGTAGACGCGATAGATTTTAATGACAGAATTTTGCGTCTTACAATGTTTTTCCATGATTTCGGAAAGCCCGACGCCAAAACCACTGACGAAAACGGCACTTCGCACTTCAAAGGTCATGCCGTGATAAGTGAAAAAAAGGCGCGAGACATTCTTAAAAGGCTGAAATTTGACAATAATACAATAAACGAGGTATCAAAGCTCGTTTTGATACATGATATGAAATCCCCGCGCGACAAAATTCAGGCAAAAAAAATGATGTGCAGTCTCGGAGACGAAGCATACCTTAACCTTATAAAAATCAAGCGTGCCGATAACATGGCAAAGGCCGATCCGCACGCGATAGACGAAAAGCTTAAAAATATGCGTTCGTTCTATGAGGAGATAAAGGAAAGCAACGAGTGCTACAATTTAAAATCTCTCGCAGTAAACGGCGATGATATTAAGGCCTTCGGTATTGCCGAGGGAAAAGAGATTAAAAGCTCACTTGATTTTTTACTTAACGGCGTTATAGATGGTAAGTGCCAAAACAGAAAAAACGTATTGTTGGAATATCTGAAAGAAAATACAAAATAATTAAAAGCACCGCGATTTTGGCCAAAAGAATCAGCGATGCTTTTTTTATTATGCCATAAGACCGCATGACCTGCGAAGTAGCAAAACCGCGTCGCTCTCATCTACGGCTC
>USLP01000046.1 GCA_900555525.1 uncultured Eubacteriales bacterium | reverse complement strand
ACTTCGTATGGAATGTTCTCCGTAACGGTCATCTGTTCAACCGTTTTTATGCCGACAAGCGGAACTGCCGCCGTAACGGTAAGCTCCTGTCCAATCTGAAGCTTTTCGGGAGTTATACCGCCGTTGTTTGCCATAAGCGTTTCGGAAGAAACTCCGTAATTTTCCGCTATCTGCGAAAACGTCTCGCCCTCCGCAACCTTATGAACAACAGCCTGTTCTCTGCTTCCTGTAAGAACCGCCGCCGCTTGTTCTCTCTTCATCACAAGACTGCTTTTCACCTTTGCGCCCATTATTTCCACATTATTTACAAAGCTTACCGTGTTATCGGGCGTTTTATAGCTGTTTAAAATTTCGTTTACAAGCGAATTCGCCTCGTCCTCATTTTCCAAAGCGGCAACGACTTCGCCGTCAACCGAAATTCCGTAAGCAAAGGTGAGTCCTCCGAGTTCGGAGACTATTTCTTCCTTCACTGCGTCCGCATCGGAAAATGCCGACTTGGGCATAACCGAGAAATTATATCCTGCTTTTTCATATGAAAATTCGCTGTTCTGTACGCTTATTTCCGAAAGTGCACTTGAAAGAATCGCCTGCGCTTCTTTCTTCGTTGAAACGGTACCGTAATTCACACCGTTTACATTGACGCTGTAGCCTACGTCAAGCTCCGCCGCCGCAACAGCCGAAAAAAGAAGTATTCCGTATGATACTGCGGTTATACCGCATAAAGTTTCCAATTTGATTTTTGAAGTTTTAAAAACGGTTTTGTCTAAAAACTTACGTATGACTGTTCCGTTTGCCGTAAGCGAACGAAGTCTTTTTGTCAAAACCTTTATCATGCAATCATCCTTTCTTAATGAATATTATATGTAGTATTTACAATGTTAAACCATAAATGTTAAGATTATGTTAAGGCAACATTACAAAAATATTACAAAAACTATTGTACCACACTTTTTATAAAAAATCAACCCTTTTGGCATAATTTTTTTGATTTTTTAATAATTTTTATATATAAAGGAGTGATAATTTTGTATTCTGATATACCGAGAACCATGATGCTGACTGCATTTTTGCTTATGGCGATATTCGTCGGATGTCTTATATGGTTTTTCCCGAAAGGACCTAAAAAATGAAAATTATAATCGATAATAAAGGCAATAAATTCAAAAAACGGCAAATTAACGACGGGATTTGTTACATAAATATGCCCGAAAATTTTTTTCTTTTTTACATATCATTTTTTGTTTTTCATACATTTTTTAAAACCGATTCGGAATTTTACCCTTCCGAAAATCTTAAAAACAATACGCGCGCTTTTTCGTTTTTGAAAAAACGTATAAGCTTTGAAAGCGAGGAAAAAATTTATGAAATTTTTCTGAATCGTGCGGATATGATATTAAAAAACTTAAAAAGAGGCAAGGCTCTTAATATCTGCATCGTTTCCGAGCATAAGGACGGAAGAATTTTCAAGCTTTCGGAAAAGTTCGGGAACACAGTCGGGGTTATTTATCTCATGACCGACGATGAAAATTTCTACGAAGCGGTAAGCGATTACTTTCTTGAAAATTACGGAATAACCGTATGTATGCGAAAAATGAATGAACAGACCGTACCAGACCTTTATATTGTCTTAAACGCTCTTACACCGCTTGTTTTGACGTCTTTGGGGCGCACAATATGCTTATGCTCCGTTTCGGATATAAAAAACGCTGAAATTTTAGACGATATAGCGCCGTGCGGTGCGGGAGATTTTTCAAAAATCAGAATTAAAAAATGCCAATTTATGCCCGAAAATTGCACAAATTTTAATTTAATATGGAGAAATTGCGCAAAAACAATTGACAAAACAAAAAAATAGTATATAATATAATAGTGTAATAATGTAATATTTTAGGAGGAACAAACGTGGATATTAAGAAAAATATTTTAACAAGCGCAGGACTGAAAGAAAAAGAAGAACGCCTTGATTATCTTAAAAATACAAAGCTTCTCGAAATTGCCGAAAAAATAAAAGAAGCAAGAGGCTTCGGAGACTTATCGGAGAATGCCGAATATGACGCGGCTAAAAAGGAACAGGCTGAAGTTGCGGAAGAAATCGCAAAAATAGAAGCTATGCTCAAAAACGTTGAAATCGTAGATGAAGACGATATATCCACCACCAAGGTTACGGTTGGCTCAAAGGTTACGGTTTTGGACTGCGAGACAAACGAAGAACTCAAAATTCAGATTGTAGGTTCAAACGAGGTTGACCCCGTTTCCATGAAAATTTCAAACGAATCCCCCTTGGGAAGCAGTCTTATCGGACATGAAGAGGGCGAAGAAATCAATGTTGAAGCCCCTGCGGGAATATTCAAATATAAAATTTTGGAAATAACACGTTAAAAATTGAGAGGAATGTACTTAAATGAGTGAAAATATAAACCAAAACGTTCAGACCGATGATATTAATACCCTCATGAAGGTCAGAATGGACAAGCTGGACGAGCTGCGCCAAGAAGGAAAAGACCCGTTTAAAATAACAAAATTCCAAAGAACGCACCTATCGTCGCAAATCAAGGATAACTATACGGTTGAAGACCGTGAACTGAAAAAAAGAGGCTCGGAAGAGGTTGAAATAATAAAGGCGCACGTTTCCGCATTTGACGGTCAAAAAGTAAGCGTTGCGGGAAGAATTTTGTCAAAAAGGGGAATGGGCAAGGTCGGATTCGTTCACATTTCGGATTTGGGCGGTCAGATTCAGCTTTTTGTTAAAAAGGATTTATTGGGCGACAGCGAATATGACAACTTCAAAAAGCTTGATATAGGCGACATCGTGGGCGCAGAGGGTGAAGTATTCACAACGCAGACAGGCGAAATTTCGATAAGAGTTGAAAAAATCGTGCTTCTCTCGAAATCGCTCCGTCCCCTGCCCGAAAAATTCCACGGCATGACAAACACCGATATGCGCTACCGTCAGCGTTATATAGACCTTATCATCAACAGCGATGTTAAAGACACATTTATAAAACGTTCAAAGATTATCTCGTCAATCCGCAGATATCTTGACGCTCAAGGCTTTTTGGAGGTTGAAACACCTATGCTGGTGGCAAATGCGGGCGGAGCTGCCGCTCGTCCCTTTGAAACGCATTTCAATGCGCTTGACGAGGACTTTAAGCTTCGTATTTCGCTTGAACTTTATTTGAAACGTCTTATTGTCGGCGGTCTCGAAAAAGTTTACGAAATAGGCAGAGTTTTCAGAAATGAGGGGCTTGACACACGCCACAATCCCGAATTTACTCTTATGGAGTTATACCAGGCATACACGGATTACCACGGCATGATGGACTTAACGGAAAATTTATACCGTCATGTTGCAAACGAGGTACTCGGTACAACGAAAATTATATACAACGGTATCGAAATGGATCTTGGAAAACCGTTTGAAAGAATAACGATGGTAGACGCTGTTAAAAAGTACGCTAACGTTGACTTTAACGAAATCGCAACGCTTGAAGACGCAAGAAAAATTGCGGACGAGCATCATATCGAATATGAACAGCACCACAAAAAAGGCGATATTCTCAATCTTTTCTTTGAAGAGTATGTTGAAGAGCATCTTCTTCAGCCGACATTCGTTACGGATCACCCGGTTGAAATTTCTCCGCTCACAAAGAAAAAGCCCGAAAATCCCGATTATGTTGAACGTTTCGAGTTTTTCATGAACGGCTGGGAAATGGCAAACGCCTACTCCGAGCTTAATGACCCGATTGACCAAAGAGAACGCTTTAAGGCTCAGGAGGAGCTTCTCGCCCACGGCGACGAGGAAGCCAACACTACCGACGAAGACTTTATGCGTGCGCTCGAAATCGGCATGGCGCCGACAGGCGGCATCGGCTTCGGCATCGACAGAATGTGTATGCTTCTCACCGATTCAGCCGCAATCCGAGACGTCCTCTTGTTCCCGACAATGAAACCACTTGATAAATAAATGGTGCGGTTGTGCGGTTTTGGCAGATTGAAAGTTGAATTTTACGACCGATTTACGACCAATTAAAGAGAACACGCAAAAATTATAAAAGCGGTTGGAATTATTTCTGACCGCTTGTTGTATAATTCACAGCAAAAGGAAGTGGTAAAAAATGGCAAATGATAAATTAGCAAATGCAAAAGACGCAAAAAAAGATGAGTTTTATACACAATATGAAGATATACAAAATGAAATAAATGCTTATTTAGAATATGATAATAATACATTTCGTGGAAAAACTGTATTATTACCTTGTGATGATCCTGAATGGAGTAACTTTACAAGGTATTTCGCACAGAACTTTGACACATTAGGTTTAAAAAAACTAATATCAACAAGTTATGCGATAAATAGTAAAATAAAGAAATATGGGGATATTGGCTATCAATTCTCATTATTCGATTCGGAAGATGAAAAATTAGATGAGGAAAAAGAACGACAGAAGGGCAAAATATTTATATTAGAAAGAGATATTGATGATTCGGGAAATATAAATATTGACGATTTAGAGTGGTCTTACCTTGATGGTGATGGTGATTTTTTAAGTGATGAGGTCAAAGCACTTCGAGATGAAGCGGATGTTATTGTTACTAATCCACCATTTTCATTATTTAAGGATTTTATACCATGGATTATGGAAGCAAATAAAAAATTCATTATCGTTGGTAATTTAAACTCCATTACATATAAAGAAATTTTTCCTTTACTAATGCAAAATAAAATTTGGTTAGGAAAAGGGTTTAAAGGAATGGCAGGGCATTTTATAAATAAAATGTATGAGGATTACGCCACTTCTGGAAACCATAAAAAGGGCATGATACGAGTGTCAGGTGTTATATGGTATACTAATTTAGAACATGGCAGAAGACATCAGCCTATATCTTTAATGAGTATGAAAGATAATATTAAATATAGTAAACACAAAGAGATTCGAGGTCACGAATATCCAAAATATGAAACCTTAGATGGAATTGAAGTGAAATTTACAGATGCTATTCCTAATGATTATAAAGGAATAATGGGCGTTCCAAAATCTTTTATGGAGCAGTATTGCCCTGAACAATTTGAAATTTTAGGATATGAACGCGAAGACGAAAATGTAAAATGTGGAATTAAAACTATGCCTGAACAATTTTTAAATGATTATCGTTCACAAGGTGGAACAGGTCATTATACAAAGGGAATGAAAATGCTGTGTTTTTATAATAGTGATGGAGAAGCAAAAGTTCCATTTTCTAAAATATTGATACGGTATACAGATAATTGGATTAAATCACACCCTGAAGATTTTGAAAGAGGTGAAAACGAATGATTACAACATTGTTAGCAGGAGAAACAGCTCTTACCATTGATGATATATGTAAAGGTTTTGTATATAATGAGTATGAGGGAAAAGGGTTATTCGGTTGGAATGGAAAGCTTGTGATTCAGCCTGAATATCAACGAAATTACTTATACTCCGAAGCGAAAATGGAAGCAAAGGTTATAGAATCAGTTTTAAAAGGCTATCCGTTGGGACTTTTATATTTTAATAAAGTTGATGATAATAAATATGAGGTTTTAGATGGTCAACAAAGAATAACAAGCCTGGGAAGATTTTTAACAGGAAAGTTTGACCTTATAGATGATAATGGTATGCCACATAGTTTTTTATCTTTACCGGGAGATAAGCAAACACTAATAAAAGAAACAAAATTAACAATATATATCTGTGAGGGAGAAGAAAGTGAAATCAAGGAATGGTTTAAAACAATAAATATTCCTGGAATACCATTAAATCATCAAGAAGTCTCTAATGCAGTATATTCGGGAACTTTTGTTACCTTAGCCAAGGAAGAATTTTCAAACTCGCACAATTCTAACATTCAAAAATGGAGTGCATACATAAAAGGGAAAGTAAGCAGACAACAATATTTACGTACTGCTCTTGAATGGGTTGCAAAAAGTAGTGATGATGAAATTGTTGATAGTTATATGTGTAAACATAGACGAGATACAAATATTGATGAATTAAAATCATATTTTACAAGTGTTATTGATTGGGTTTCAAGTGTTTTTATTGATGTTAAAGACGAAATGAAAGGACTTGAATGGGGCAGATTGTTTGAAGAATATCATTCTACTGCTTATAACCCTCAAAAGGTTTCAGAATTAGTACATAAATTATATGGAGATTCTTTTGTTAGTGAACGAAAAGGAATATTTGAATATATTTTAGGCGGTTGTGTAGATACTAAGCTTTTGAATATCAGAGTTTTTGAAGAATCTGTAAAAAAAGCTGTATACACACAACAGACCGATAAAGCAAAGAAAGATGAAACATCAAACTGTCCTTATTGTGCTATCGGAAGCGACAATAATTCTAAACGAATATGGAAATACAATGAAATGGATGCCGACCATGTTACAGCTTGGAGCAAAGGTGGGGCAACAGATATAAAAAATTGTCAAATGCTATGCAAAACGCATAACAAGGCAAAAGGAAACCGATAATTAAATTGTTAAAATAAAGCTAATTGATTAGAAGTCGATTAGCTTTATTTTTTTGATATTTTTTTAAAACACCTGATGTGAGATTTTTGTTGTCCTGATGAGAAATTTCATTTACTTGATGTCCGTCTTTTGCTCAAAAATGTTTAAATTTTCACAAAAAAGCACTCGATGTAATAAAAAATCCTGATGGGTTCGTGAAGTTTATTTATATACTCAAAACTTTTTCAAAAAGGGGCGAGTATATGCTATTGGAAGCATTATTAATTTGTTTAAAAATGTTAGAAACTGCAAAGTCAAATTCAGGGTCAAATCAGAAACATAGAGATTTTTTCTCAAAATTTCAAAAAGAATTTGAACCAATTTGTGAAGAAATTATCAACAGAAGTGCTTTGGTAAAAAAAGACAAAGAAGTCACAAGGCTAAATTGCCCTTATCATAATTATAGTATTTATAGGGATATGAGGGGTTATATCTGATTATGAAAATTTATCAGATATATTCCCGACAATGAAGCCGCTGGATAAATAATAATTAAGTTCAAACAATAGAAACGGCAGAAAGAACCAAACTTTCTGCCGTTTTGAAAATAAGGAGGTATTATGGATTTTTATATTCGGAACTTTTTATATGCCAATTAGGTACGGCACTCGGCTTTAACATGGCTGAATACGAGCGAGGAAACGGCATTATAAAAACAAAGGATTTTACAAATAACGCCAACGTTAATTTTGAACCTGCATACAGCTTTATGGGCGATGATGAAGATTATATCAAAACGGTAAACACTCTTAACTCAATCTGTCCGAGTGCAGTCGGAGATTATGTAAAAATGCTGTTCTTGGATACAATCTGTGCCAATCCCGACAGACACACTTTTAACTTTGGCATTTTGCGCAATGTGAAAAACGGTGAAATTTTAGGCTTGGCGCCGAATTTTGATAACAATATGGCGCTAATCTCAAGAGGCTACCCAAAAAACATCACACGAAAAAATGACTTTCTCATTAAACTGTTTAACGAACTTACAGAATATGACGAACGCTTAAAAAAATATATCCCCGCTCTTAATGAGGAATTTATTAAAAACACAATAAAATCTGTCGGTATGCGTGTAAAATCAAACGAAATATCGAAATTCATCATGAATGGCTATAACTTAATAAATAAACAATAAAAACGAGGGAGATGCAAATTACATTAACGTCGTTAACAGACAGGCTTGTCAGGTTTTTAAAAAAACATGATAGAAGGGCGGGACACGCAGAGAGCCGCCCGTTTTTTATTGGCTTGTACGGACAATACATGCTTTGAAGGAGGTGGGTTTTGCAATGCAAAACTCCACGAGCGTTATTCATGCGCTTGTGTGAACAAGAGGAACGACACCGTGGCGCGTTCCCTGCGGTATATTGTACGAGCAAATAATCCCGCATTAAATAAAATAAAAGCACGAAAAAAGCGCCCTTTTGGGACGCTTTTAACATATAAAGCGGCAACAATCTATTTTTCCGGGCGGTCTCCCGCCAAGTATCTTCGACGCTAAGGAGCTTAACTTCTGTGTTCGGAATGGGAACAGGTGGATCCTCCTCGCTTTCGCCACCGCTATGGTTAAGGGGCTGCACCCTCAAAACCAAATAATGCTAC
>USLP01000045.1 GCA_900555525.1 uncultured Eubacteriales bacterium | reverse complement strand
ATTTCGGAAATGAAAAAGCGGTTGTTGCCAATCTGACCGTCAACCGTTTCGGAAAAGTCGTGCTGCTCTCGTTTCTCGGAGGCCCTTGCTTTCGTACCCTTGCAAAACTGACAATATCGTCCTGCCTTTAATACCGTTGTATGATAGCTTTCACTGTACGGGGTGTAGGTGGTATTGTCAAAGTCCAAGAAAAAATTGTGGTCGCAGGAATTTAGCCCGTAAACATTACGGCTGAATCCGTATGCGTCTCTGCCGTCAACGGAGTTTATTGTTCCGCAGGTCTGGCAAACAGATTTAGTCCAATGGTATGTGGTGTAGCTTGCGTCCTGATTCGGCCGTCCGTTATCAAGATTGCCCTTTGTTTTCCCGTCAACCATTGTTCCGTCCGAAAATTTAACGCCCCTGTTTAATGCGGTTGTTCCGCTTTTGGTATATTCGGGCGTTCTGTAAGTAAGCATTATCGTGTCTTTGTTGCATACCGTACACCAGCTTGTTTCCTGCGTAATAGTCGCATTAAAATCAAGCTCGTTTGTTCTGCCGTTTGCAGATACCCATATATCCGCAGGATCGACATACTCGTTTACTTGTGCCGCATAGGTCGTTATCGGCGTAAATCCCGAAAGCAGCGTTGACACCGCCAATGCCGCCGACAGAATATTTTTTAATTTGCTTTTGAAATTCATTTTATTTTTCCTTTCTGGTTGATTTGTTAAAACGCGTTTTACTCTCAAAACGCTGTTTTTAAGGCGGTCTGCACTTTTTGTAATCTGATTTTTTCATAGACGCCCACCTTAAAAGTTTGCCATATCATGATGTACTTTTGTTGTGTAATAGCTGTCAATGGTAGAGGGAGCATTAAATAACGCCGCCAACAAATACTTTTTGATATTGCGAATATCCGAAGTGTTTTCCCTCATACAGTCGATAACATACTCAATATGCTCGGAGGTCAGCTTTAACAGTTTTGATTTCACGATTGCCGCCGGGTAGGTATCGCCGGCAATAACAAGACTTGATTTCTGTGTGCAAACCGTTTCTGT
Source organism: uncultured Eubacteriales bacterium (assembly GCA_900555525.1). Classification (GTDB taxonomy): domain Bacteria; phylum Bacillota; class Clostridia; order UMGS1840; family UMGS1840; genus UMGS1840. Next base: position 7,131 of record USLP01000045.1, on the reverse strand, counting down.
CATAAGGTCAACGATTTCGTCAAGCATAGCAGCGTCTCGGTTGAGGTTGACGCTTAAAACATCATAGTCGATATTTTCTTTGATTATCTGTCTGTATGTTTCCACCTCATCATATCCAATCCTATCCGATTTTTCTTTTGTCGGCTGTGCCGCTTTTGCCGGCTCCGGCTCTTTTTGATATGATTTGATAGGATAAGTATTTGATATATCCGTATTTAATTCTTTTATATTTGATTTATTAGTATTTAATTGTGCGGTGTTTTCCTGTATAGGCTCTGCCTGTGCAGGAATATCCAATACAGGATTTTCCCGTATAGGTTTTTCCTGTTCAGGCGGCGCACTTTTAGGCTGCTCCAAAATCGTGTATTCAATCGTGGTGAGCTGCCCCTTTTCGTTTCTCATACGCTCACGGATAATATATCCGTGCTTTTCAAGCTCTCTGATACAGGAGCTTATGCTGTCGATTCCGTCCTTGCATATTGCCGCAAGTCCCTTTGTCGTGTAGTCCCAATTTTCGGGGAGTGAAAGCATAAGGGATAACAGGCCCTTTGCCTTTAACGATAATTCTGTATTTCTCAAATGGTGGTTGCTCATCACGGTATAGTCGCGCGTTTTGTCTATTCTGAAAACTGCCATTTCAAAAATCTCCTTTCCTCTGAAATAAAAAAGCGACGGGATTTTTTATCAATCCTGACGTTCTCGGTCTGTATTTTCTTTTAACGGTTTGAACATTGCGCAGCTTGTGCCGTTATGACAATGAATGTACGGGCAAAACGGATTTTTGTTGTCAAGTAAATATGTGTCATAGCCCGTCTGACATTTAGGGCATAGCTGCTCATTATTTTTCTGTTTCATTTTCAAAATTCCTTTCAAAAATTTTGTGGTTGTATTTATCTGTTTTGAGGTAAAAAAATAGCTCCGATTTTTAATATCGAAGCGTATTTTGAAAAGAAAAATATTTAATTTTTAGGTTAATACCGTTTATCGACTGTCTGAAACCCTTGATTTTACTGCGTTTTTCGTTAAGTCCTGTAAGAACACTCGCACCAAAAAACCGCACACATTTGTGTGCGGTTTTTTACTTTTTCACTCTTAATTCTTCACTATTCACTTGAGGTTTATGTGCGTTTTTTTATTATAATTTTATTAAAAAAGTATTGAAATTTAAAGAAGTTTTTGTTATAATAATCATAAGTAGAAAATAAAAAAATTTAGAAGTGAAATATGGCTTTTTATGATTGGAACAAAGACGGTAAAAAGAATAATATAGATAATTATATAGAATATGAAATTATAAAAAATAGGAAAAAAGAAATATGGTGTCGGCGGCGGAATGGAGATTTTTATGGAAACAAGAATATACGATATTGCATTAAAAGAAAAAGACGAAGAAAGAGAAAGAAATTTTGAAAAAATTGCAAAAGAGCTCAGTGTTGAACCGAGAAAACTGCTCAGTCATGTTCTTGAATATAGAATATATGCTGATAAATTATAGATTTAAAAAATAAAAATTTGTTTTTAAAAAAATTATGTTTTGAAAAACAAGGATTACTATTTATTATAATAAAAATAATAATAATAAGCATCCAAAAAGTGTGTTTAACATTTTTTGGGTGCTTATTAAATATTTCAAATTATTAATGTAAATATTTTTTTGAGTTTGCTTTCATTGTTTATTATAAAATAAATAAAGATTATAAGTAAAAAAATCAAATTAAGAAAAAATTAAGAATTATATGTTGATTTTCTTAATAAAAGTGTGATATACTGTATGTATCGGAAAGGAATGATGAAAATGAACAATCCAACCATACTTATTGTTGATGATGACAAGGAAATAGCAGACGGTATAGGGATATTTTTGAAAAATGAAGGCTACGGCGTTATTTTTTCTTATGACGGACTTGACGCTGTGGAAAAGACTATGGAAAACGAAATTTCTCTTATTATACTCGATATAATGATGCCAAAGCTTGACGGCATAAAAGCTCTCCTCAAAATCAGAGAAAAGAAAAATATTCCCGTAATTTTGCTTTCGGCAAAGTCGGAGGACAATGATAAAATTTTCGGGCTTACGGCAGGCGCAGATGATTACGTTACAAAGCCGTTTAATCCGTCGGAGCTTGTGGCACGTGTGAAGTCGCAGTTACGGAGATATTTAAAGCTTGGCGGAAGCGCGAATACCGACAGCAAGATAGAAATAGGCGGACTTTGCGCCGATAAGGAGCTTAAAAGCGTAACGGTTGACGGCGAGGAAGCAAAGCTTACGCCCATGGAATATAAAATTCTCGTTTTTCTTATGGAAAATAAGGGAAAGGTATATTCGGCTGACGATATTTACAGAAACGTTTGGAACGAGGACGTCATTGTCGGCGACAATACGATAGCCGTACATATTCGTCATATAAGAGAAAAAATCGAAATAAATCCCAAAGAACCGAAATATTTAAAGGTTGTATGGGGTGTGGGATATAAAGTTCAGGATATAAAGTCTGAATAAAATCGCCCATAGCGGTGGTTTTGTGCCTTGCGGCACGGAAAGGAATGATTATAAAAATGAAAGAATTTATGAAATCAACTTATTTAAAAGCCGTAATAAGCGTCGTTTTTATGTGCTGTATTGCTTTTTCTGCTTATGATATTTCGGTAAACGCACCTTTTTTGAATTTGTATTCGTTCGAAAAAAGCTATATATACAGCGAAGAAATAATGAGACCGCTTGGAGCGTCGCTGGATACGGCGGCGGCTTGGATAAGCGGAAATACGGACGCAGATAAAGCACGTGAAATTTTAGAAAAAAACTATGCTCATTATTACATAAAAATTTACGATAATGTTTTAACTGATTCTTCAGACGCTTTAGACGAAAAAAGCTACAATGTTCCGTACGGCTTCAGTATTGTAAACAAAAACGGCGAAAGAGAAGTAAAAAGAGGGTTTGACAGACCTATTTATACCAGAGTAAATTATAAAATGCCCGATGCGGATTATGAAATTTACATTCGCTTGGACGACGGCTGCGTACATGAGGCGCAGGCAAAATGGGAAGCCTCAAAAATCAAGGTTTTATCGCTCATTTATCGCACAGCCGCAAGCTTTTTGATTCTTCTTTTGTGTTTTGTGTACTTTGTTTGTGTTTGCGGACGAAAAAACGGTTACGAAGGCTTAAAAATGCTGAAAACCGATAAAATTTATACCGAAGTGAATTTAGCGTTTGTCATGCTTTTCGGTATCGGTACGGTTTTGCTCGGCTTATTCGGATTGTTTACGGGTTTTTCAAACGAAAGTATAAGCGGGCTTGTTGCGCTTACTTCGATAGGAGCAGGAATTTTAGGCGGAATTACGCTTTATTTCATACTGTCGTCCGTAAGAAATATAAAAAACAAAACATTTTTAAAGAATACGCTTATTTACAGGATATATCTGTTTTTGAAAAGCCGATTTAAAAGGCTTGAAAAAACGTTTTCCCATAAGACCGTCAAAACTGCGGGACTATATCTCGGAGCATATACTCTTATTGTTGCCGCAGTTTCAAAAATTACGGGCGGCGGCGTTATTATAATAGCCTGCGCAGTTGTGTTTCTGTGCGCTTATCTTTTTCTTGATAAAAGATTTTCGGAATTTGATATAATAAGAAATGAAATAAAAGAGCTGAAAGACGGAAATACAGCCGTGAAAACCGATATTTCAAAGATCACGAACGTGATACTTAAGGAAACTGCGGAGGATTTGGAAAAAATCGGAGACGGCGTTCAAAAGGCGGTAGATAAGCAGATAAAAGCCGAACGCATGAAGAGCGAGCTTATAACGAACGTTTCGCACGATTTAAAAACTCCGCTGACATCGATAATAAGCTATTCGGATTTGCTTTGCAAGGAAAAGCTTACGCCCGATGAGGCTAACGACTACGCAAAAATAATAAAGGATAAAAGCTTAAGACTTAAAAAGCTTACCTCCGATTTGTTTGATATGTCAAAGGTTCAGAGCGGAAACGAAAAGCTTATAAAAGAAAATATAGACGTATCGCTTCTTTTAAGCCAGGCGGTAGGCGAAGCCGATGACCGGATAAAGAAGTCCGAGCTTGAATTTGTAATGAACGTACCCGAAGAAAAAATTATAATTTCGGCGGACGGAAAAAAACTTTCGAGAGTTTTTGAAAATCTCGTCATAAACGCTGTTAAGTACGCTATGAAAAACACAAGGGTTTATGTGGATTTAAAAAAGGATAACAAAAAATGTATAATAGAAATGAAAAATATTTCTTCCTATCCGCTTAATTTTGACAGCGAGGAAATTACGCAAAGATTTGTCAGAGGCGATATATCAAGGTCAACCGAAGGCAACGGCTTAGGGCTTGCGATTGCGAAAAGCTATACGGAGGCTTGCGGCGGCTCTTTTAAAATTATTACGGACGGCGACCTTTTTAAAGCGAGAATAGAATTTGAAATTTTATAAAAAGTAAGGGCGGATATGTTATCCGCCCTGCCCTTTGGATTAACGAGCATTTTGACGCAGTGTTACGGAAAATTTGCCTTTTTAAACCATATTGTGTTTAACTCCCGTGTGCCTGTCCTTTTATATGCTTAAAAATACTATCGACAATAAACCGATTAAAATTCCGAAAAGCTTTGGCTTTGACAGCTTTTCGTGGAATATAAGATTGGAAAAAATACTATTCCCTCAAGCGCGCCCGAAAGATACAAATTTATTTTATGCAAAAGAGAGAGCATAAGCCCCGATAAAACTGCGGTTATAATAACGTCCGCTTTTGATTGTCCGAAGGTTATTGTGCAATACCAAATCCTACATAAAAGCTTTTTCCGCTAAGCACACGTTTTTTTACGTTTTCGGCAAAGCTTGATGTGCAGCTTGCGCTTTTTATATCCTCCGGTCTTGCGCCCCATTCAAAAACATAATTTAAAATTGCGTTTGATTTTTCTTCTTTTATCAGCTTGAACATCGTTTGAAATTTTAATATATTACTATCGCTTTTTAAGATTTCTTTAAGCGATGAGTCCAGCAGCCACGAATGACAAGTAAAGCACTTGTAATCAAAATCCGGAAAATAATCGGCAAAAAACTCCCGTGCTTTTGCAAAGGATTTTACACAAGCGTCGTATGTAAGCGGCTCGCCGTTGGACGGAATATGTACCTCTATTACGTTATCTCCCTTTGAAATGTTATGACGCGGTATGTCAAATTCTGATTTGCCGAGACAAAATTGCAATCGGCCGAGCTTGAAGAGGCGCGCTTTCAAATGGAGTGAAAGCCATATGAGCTCGCCTAAATAAAGCTCGCCTTTTTTTCTGCTCCATATTTCCGTCCAAATTGCCAAATCACTTAAAGTATCATATAAAATCTCGCGGCTTATACCTTTTTTTACATATTCTTCTTCTGTATTTTTACACAGGAACAGGAACGAAAGTAAATTTCTTTTGCCGTCGGTTTCTCTGAGATTATAGTCTTCTATTGAAATAGCGTCCGAAATTTTAATACTTTCGAGAGCTTCGTAAAATTCCCCGTCAAACGCCTTGTTAAAGCCGATTTTCTTATAATAGTTTTCTATAATACTTGGTACGTCGGCGCAAAGAGGGCTCCAATGGTTTGCGTTATCGGGAACGGGAATGTGCCTTTTTACTTTTGCTGTGCTTTTTCCTAAAAAACGCATGATATTATTATAGTATAAATTTTCGCGCACTTCCTTGCTGACGCCTAACTCGTCCAAAAGCTCTTTATCAAGTTTCAGCCAGTTTGATAACCAGCTTGAATTATATGCCTCCGCATTGCAGTCGGTTCCGAAAAAGACATTGTTTCCAACGTCATAGCCTACCGAAAAAAGCTTTGTTAATAAATCTCTGCGGTATATCTCCGGTGTGCCGGGTGTGATGTCTAAAAACATCTCCGCTTTATCGCCTTTTGACGCGGCGTTTAAAAACTTTCCGTAAACAGCTATACATTCGTCCGTCCACGGCCATGAGCAATGTCCCAGCGAAAATTTAAGCCCTTTAATATTTATTAACGCTTCCCAATTTGCAGGGCGGTTATATATTGAGGAATTTTGACCGTCCCAAAGAATTCCGCTGTGAAAGAAAACGGGCTTTCCGATATTTGATATGTGTTTTAATACCTCTATCACCTGTTCTTCGCCGACATGAAAATTTGAACAAATTATTTTAAAACCTGCTATATCTTTTTCTGCGCAAATATCAATTTTCTTAAAAATATCCTCTTCATAGGGATGAATCCAGACGATTGGGAAAAGTATATCTTTATATTCGGCTGTAAAATTTATTACCTCTTTAAGACGAGTGTAAAAATCCTTACCGATTTGAGGATCATACTCAAGAGGCGGGGGCGAAAAAACGCACGCTCCCGCTATTTCGATGTTTCCTATATATTCTTTAATGGTTTTTTCGGTTTTTGCAAATCCGAGATGAGTATGCGAATCCATAATTTTCATAATAATCTCCATTCTTGCGCTGCTTCTTTGCGCATCTCAAGTTTGTGCGAAGCACAAATCTTGCGTGTGAAAAATCTTATTTTTCACACTAACCTCTGTCTTATTATAATTATTTGCATTTTTCAGCAAATTCAAAATTCAGGTTGGCTCCACAGGCAATCTGGGTATGTCTATCGGTATCATGAGTGCGGCTCTGGGCTTCCATGTAATCGTACATATGTCCGCAGATGCAAAGCAGTGGAAGAAAGACCTGCTTCGCCAGAGAGGTGCCGAGGTTGTGGAATATGCGGATGACTACAGCAAAGCAGTTGAGGTTGGGCGTAAAAATTCCGATGCCGATCCCAATAGCTACTTCGTTGATGATGAAAACTCCGTAACGCTGTTCCTTGGCTATGCGGTAGCGGCAAAGCGTATCGTAAAGCAGTTTGCAGAAAAGAATATCATTGTGGATGCAGAGCATCCTCTGTTCGTTTATATTCCCTGCGGCGTTGGCGGCGCACCCGGTGGTGTTGCTTTCGGCTTTAAAAAGCTTTTCGGAGATAATGTGCATGTATTCTTTACCGAACCTACACAGGCACCCTGCATGTTGGTCGGCATGGCATCCGGTCTGCAAAACAAAGTCTGCGTAAAAGATTTCGGTCTTTCCGGTGTGACCCATGCAGACGGTCTGG
>USLP01000044.1 GCA_900555525.1 uncultured Eubacteriales bacterium | reverse complement strand
CTTACTGTTTTTCGGCAGTTCGGATTCTATAACCTCCGTAAGCGTAAGGAATGTGCCGTCCTCCATGCCCTTTGCGGCGCAGACGGCTGTCATGGTATCGGGGTCAAAAAGCTCCGCTGTTTTTTTTGCGGTTTCTCTTACGGCAAATGACGGGACGACATAAACAACTATTTGCGCGTCCTTCATCGCCGTTTCCAAGTCGGACGTATATTTTACACAAGCGGGAATTTTTACTCCGGGGAGAAGCTTTTCGTTGCCGTGTTCCTTTTTCAGATTTTCCGTCTCCTCCGTAAAAGGCGACCACATTATAATATCATTGTTTAAAGAAAGAGTACAAGCGAGCGCCATTCCCCAGCCGCCTGTACCTAAAATTGTAACCTTCATGTTTGGATTTCCTTCCTTTCCAATTTATCTATAACCGCCCGGAATTCCTGCGGTACGGGAGCGTAAAACTCCATATATTCATTCGTTTTCGGGTGTATAAAGCCCAAAAGACACGCATGAAGAAGCTGTCCCTCGGAAAAAAGCGGCTGTTTTTCGGGACCGTATACCTTATCGCCCGTTATCGGGTGTCCGACCGACAGCATATGAACCCTTATCTGATGTGTACGTCCCGTATGGAGCGTACAGCGTATAAGCGTATTTTTTGAATATCTCTTCAGCACTTCGTAATCCGTTACGGCATCTCTGGAATTCGTATATGTTACCGTCATTTTTTTCCTGTCTTTTTCGCTTCTTCCGATAGGCTTATTTATTGTACCGCTGTCCTCCTTGAGTTTTCCGTCTACAAGTGCGATATACTGCCTTTTAAAGGAATGTTCCTTTATTTGTTCGGACAGCGAAAGATGCGAAAAATCCGTTTTCGCAACCATCAAAAGCCCGCTCGTGTCCTTATCTATTCTATGCACAATTCCCGGGCGGACAACACCGTTTATGGAAGAAAGACGTTCGCCGCAATGAAACATAAGCGCATTCACGAGCGTGCCGTCGGGATTGCCTGCGGCAGGGTGAACGACCATTCCCCGGGGTTTATTCACAACCAAAAGCTCATCGTCCTCATATACAATATCAAGCGGTATATCCTGCGGTACGGCTTTTAAAATTTCGGGTTCGGGGATTTCTACCGTTATTTCGTCGCCTTTGTTCACCGAAAGCTTTTTACTGCACGGTTTTCCGTTCACCGTTACATGATTTTCACTTATAAGCTTTTGTACACGGCTCCGTGTAAGTTCGGGGATATTCTCCGAAATATATTTATCTGTACGCTCGGCTTTATCCGTTTGCACCGTCAGCGTTATTATTCTCATTTTTATCATCATTCCCATCGAAGCAGATTTTTACGGCAAGCAATATACAGCTTAAAACAACGCAAATATCGGCAAGGTTAAAAACAGGATAATTTATAAGGCAAAAATTTATGTAGTCAACGACATAGCCGAAAGAAAGTCGGTCGCATACGTTGGAAAGTCCGCCCCCCGCAAGGCAAGCCATAAGAATTTTCGTATATGTGCCGAGGTCTTTTTTGCTCGCCGCAATATATGTTATTACAACAAAAAGCGCTATCCCGATAAAACTCAGCATAGATGTGGAATTTTTGAAAATTCCGAATGCCGCACCCGTGTTTTCGACGTAGGTCAAATTCAAAACACCGTTTATAAGCGTTATTTCGTTCCCTTTCAAAAAATATATCCCCCAATAAGCAAGCGCTCTTGTGAGGGCAAGTATTACAACCGTAAGAGAAATATAAAGTACCATATTTTTATCCTTTCACACCGTTTTTTGGGCATACGTCTTTAAGAGCGCAATCCGTACAATTAGGTCTTTGCGCCTTGCAGACTGCTCTGCCGTGATATACCAGCTTATGGCAAAAGCCAAACTGCAAATCGGGCGGAATAAATTTTTTAAGCTCCGCTTCTATTTTTGCAGGGTCTGTATTTTTGGTAAGTCCCATACGAAAAGCGAGCCGTTTCGCATGAGTGTCTATAACAACGGCAGGCTTACCGAAAATTTCGCCCATTATAACATTTGCCGTTTTTCTGCCGACGCCCGAAAGCGCGGTAAGCTTATCTATCCCTTCGGGGACTTCTCCGCCGTAAAGCTCCAGCAGTTTTTTTGAACACTCTTTAAGATTTTTCGCCTTATTTTTATAAAAGCCCGTCGATTTAATTTCATTTTCTATGGTTTCTGTCGGCAAGTTTGCAAAATCCTCGGGTTTGTTATATTTTTTGAACATTTCCTTTGTTACGATATTAACCCGCGCGTCCGTGCATTGTGCCGCAAGCTGTGTCGCAACCAAAAGCTCAAACGGCGTTTTGTAGTCAAGCGTGCAGACAGCGTCGGGATAAAGCTTATCGAGTATTTCCCAAATTTTAAAAAAGCGTTCTTTTTTAGTCATGATTATGACCGCCCCTTTTCTGCCGTCTTATACATGTTCAAGGTCGGGCTTATACGTATCAACTATTTCGGCAATTTTGCATTTTATGCTCATCTTATCGCCGCAGTTAAGCACCTCTTTTAACGAATCGAGATTTCTGTGAAGCTCTCCTATATCGGTATCTATCGGCTTTCCGATGAATATTTTTGCGTTGTCTGTCATTTTAAGACCTTCTTCGTCCATCAAAAGCTCCTCATAAAGCTTTTCGCCGGGACGAAGTCCGACAACCTCAATCGGCATATTGACATTTGGAACAAATCCGGAAAGCTTTATAAGCTTTTCGGCAAGATGATATATTTTTACGGGTTTTCCCATATCCAAAACGAATATTTCACCGCCGTGCGCAAAGACGGAAGCCTGCAAAACAAGCTGTGATGCTTCGGGAATTGTCATAAAAAATCTCGTTATATCCTTATGCGTTATCGTTACGGGGCCTCCCTCGGCAATCTGACGCTTAAAGAGCGGTATAACAGAGCCGTTTGAGCCTAATACGTTGCCGAAACGAACAGCAACAAATTCCGTATCGGATATTCTTTGATACGCCTGCACAATCATCTCGCACATTCTTTTTGTTGCGCCAATAACGTTTGTGGGATTTACCGCTTTATCGGTAGAAATAAGCGTAAACGTTTTAACTTTATATTTATCGGCGCATTTCGCCGTATTGTACGTGCCGAAAACATTGTTTTTTATAGCCTCGTCGGGCGAAAATTCCATAAGCGGAACGTGTTTGTGCGCCGCCGCATGGTACACCATATCGGGGCGGTATTCGGAGAAAATAACGTCAAGCTTTTTCAAATCTCTCACCGATGCTATAACAACGTCCAAATCAAGGTCGGGAAAAATTCTTTTAAGCTCGTTTTGCAAATCGTAGGCATTATTCTCATAAATATCCACAACAATAAGCTTTTTCGGCTTAAACCTTGCAATCTGACGGCAAAGCTCCGAGCCGATTGAACCGCCGCCGCCCGTAACCATTACGGTTTTCCCCGTTATTTTCGCCTTGATACCGTCATTATCGAGCTTAATGGGGTCTCTTTCCAAAAGGTCGGTTATATCAACGTCTCTTATTCTCTTTTTCAGGCTTGAAAAATTCTTGCCCGAAACGAGGAGTTCGTCAAAGGACGGCAAAACTCTTACCTTACAGTTTGTTTCACTGCAAATCGTTATGATTTTTTGCAGTTCCGACTGATCCAAGGACGGAATACAAACAATAATAAGATCTATTCCCAATTCTTTTACGATGTCTACTATTTCTTTTCGGTCGCCCAAAACTCTCACGCCGTTTACGGATGTATTTTTCTTTTCGGGATTGTCGTCAACAAAGCCTACAACCTTAAGATTATTTTGGTCGGAAATTCTGATTTCGTCAAGCATCAGTCGTCCTGCGTTGCCTGCGCCTATAATAAGCGTCTGAGTGCCTTCATCGGCTTCTGCCTTTGAATTTTCAAAGCGCACGATTACATATTTTGCAAAAAACCTCAAAGCCACAAGCGCAGAAGTTATAAAAAGGTTTGACAAAACCAAAATGTGGAACGACAAAAGATATGTATTCCACATCGGAAAAGCTTTCGCCACGCAAATAAGAACGGTTGAAGCAATTCCCATGCCGAAAACCTTAAAATATTCGTAAGTACCGCAGTATTTAAGTACAACATTATACGAGCCGCTTACAAAAAGAAGAAAACTGTATATCAAAGCAGAAATCAAAACTGTATATTTAAACGGACCGACGCTGAATTTAAAACAGCCTATTCCGTTAAATACCATTGAAAAAAACACATATGAGCATAAGATAATAAGTAAATCAAAAACCCATAAAGAATAACGCTTCTTTCTCCACAAAAACTCACCGAGCTTGCTTTTCATTCCCGTTCCAGCCTTTCAAATTAATTTCTATCTTTATAATTATACACCAAAATTTTAAGCTTGTCAATACAATTATAACAATTTATTTCAATAAATATTTTATCATTGTTCGGTATTTTGCTTGACATAACGGGAAGTTTGTGATATAATATAAATATGTATTATTATAAAAAGGAGTGAGTTAATGGCAAGAAAGCCGATGTTCCAAGGCGGAACAAAAAACAAAATAATAGAAGTCGGCTCAAAACTCTTTTTTGAAAACGGCTATGACGGCACCTCGATTCGTGCCATAATGCGTGGAGTAGGTGGTGAGATAGGCGTTTTTTACTATTATTACAAAACTAAGGACGACCTTTTCACGGACGTTTTGGAGAATTTTTTTGAATCGTACAAAAAAGATTTCGAGGCGATTGTTTCGGATATAAAAAAGAATCCCGACCGTGCTCTTTTGCGCTTTTTTACATATATGAAAAAGGAAACGCGCGAATTTAGGAAAAAATATGAGGGCAAAATGCACCGCACTGTAAGATGGGCAATACGGGAGCAAACGCTCACCGTTATCGAGCCTTATATGGAAGAAATTATAAAAACGCTCATAACCTTCGGAGCAAAGCCGAAAATGAATCCAAGGCTTACCGCCGTATTTTTGGCGCACGGAGTGGGAAGCGTAATTCTTCACGAGGATTCCGATTGGATTGAGGCTTCGTCGCTTGAAATGCGAAAAACCGTAAATATGATTATGGGAATGAGCGAAGAAGACGCAAAAAAAATGTTTGGAGAATAATTTTAAGGCAGGCGAAAATAAATGAAAAACGAACTAACTCTGTCGGAGCTTTTCTGTGCGCCGTCTGTAAGAAAATGCGCTGACGAGATATTAAAATGCAATGAATATACCGAGCCGTTCGGCTTGACGCTATCGCCGAAGCAGGCTCTCGCACTTTCGGAAAAGCACTCCGAATCGCTCGAAAAATCACAGCGTATCGAATTCGGAAACGGCATTACGGACAAGCTTATAACGGAATTTTGCACATCGCCGTATATTTCGCAGGATAACTACGAAGAAACCATAAGCGGTCTTATCGGGCTTTTTTATGATTTCAAGAATGAAACGTGGGATATCGTATCCGACGACGAGCTTATTGAATTTATGAAAAACGCATTCAACACTTATTGCCACGGTTCTCTTGAAATTTTGGAAAGCCGTGCGCTTACGGGACTTTCACGTCATATTAGGAGCGGAGGTAAGCTTACGGACTATGAACAAAATTGATATAAAAAGTTCAATAGACAAAAAGAATTTAAGCGAGCAATATTATTTTAGGTCGTTTATTTTTGAGGCGCAAAGAACGGGAAGTCTGCCCCAAAGCGTTGTTTCGCAAATACATACCGAGCTTATCGCAATTCTTTCCGACCAGACGGATAGGCTCACAAAGGGACGAAGCAGTTCAATTCCGCAAAAGGCAGCGGAAGAACTTCTTCATTCGCTCGGTTTTGTTTTGGGTATTAAGCTGAAAGCATACCCCCCCCCCGAAAGTGCGCTTAATGCGCTCAAAACCGTTCCGCTTAAAGAGTTATATGACGACGGACTTTCAAAAATCAGGCGCAGGCTCGTTATTTTAAAGCAAATACACAAAAAGCTGTGCCAAAATCTTATGAAAACCGAAAATATTTATTACCGTGCCACGGCAATAGACGGTATAAACGGCTTTTTCAAGCTGTACCGTCCAACTTATGCGGCGCACGAAATTCATATAACAGCCGATTATCCGATATGCAAAAAACGAAAATCGCTTGACGGAATTGAATTTATCGAGGACTACCTTACGTGTCTTGACGCCGAAAACAGCTTTTGCATTCTGTTTGATTCGGATAAAATTCACGCTCTTATGTGCGGACTTGACGCAGACTATTCGGGAGTACCGGTTAATATTTTTGAATATGTGCTTTTATCCGCACTCGGACTTACAATTCTGAAAAAAACGCCCGATATGCTCGATTTGACGGCGGAAGATGTTAATTCGCTTTATGCGTTTTTCTTGCCCAGCGTCTCAGCCGCTGTCGTTGCGCCGTTCATAAGCCGATTTGAAAGCTTCGGCTCTGTCGCTTGCACAGACGATGGAGCTTTCCGAAAAAATTCAGGGCTACATAAAAAGCTGTCTTACCGAGCTTACGGAAACGGTACAAACGGGAATAAAGCTTAAAAAGCTTGAAAAAGTGTTCCTCATTCCAAGCTATGCGGATTTTGGCGGCAAGATAGAGTTTTCCTACGGCGACCAAATGGATTCCGCTTTGTACGGCGAACTTATTGAGAAAATCGATTCGGCACAGACCGCCGAAGAAAAAGTCCAAATTATACTCGAAAATATCCGCTCGTTCGCCGATTTTCTTGACATCATAAACGATGCCGAGCTTACAAAATCCGAGATAAAGCTGCTTGTGAACTCGCTTTCGCCGTCGGAATTTGCTCTTATAGTAAGCCGTTACCCGAACGGTGAATTTTTGGAACGGCAGAGCGAAAAATTGCTCTATCACGCACTTTTGGAGCGTGTCCGCGCGCTCACGCACGACGAAAAAGCATGGCTTAAGAAAATGTCCGCCATGCTTAAAAATAAAGATTTTTGATGATAACAAAAAACGGCTTTCGAGCCGTTTTTTATTTATGGTAGCGTTCGCCGCTTAAGATTTTAAAGCCTCTGTAAATCTGCTCGGTGAGCATCAGACGGGCAAGGTTATGCGGAAAAGTCATATCCGACATCGAAATTTTAAGCTTGCAGCGATCCCGCACTTCCTTTGAAAGTCCGTGGGAACTTCCTATTACAAAGCAAATGCCGCCCGAAATTTTATTATCCTCCAAAAGCTGTGCAAGCCCCTCCGAAGAATATTTTTTACCTTTTATTTCCATGGAGGCGAGCGTCATATCCGAAGGCATACTTTTTATGATTGCTTCGCCCTCTTTTTTGAGGACAGCTTCGATTTCCTTTTCCGACGGATTTTGGCACACATACGAATCGGGAATTTGTATACAGGAAAAATCGGTATATCTTCCGAGGCGCTTTTCATATTCCGAAATTATTGCCTGCATTTCCTTTTCCTTGATTTTTCCCACAGTAATTATTTTCGTTTTTACCATTATAAAATGCAAACCTCTCCGAGCTTACCCCTTGAAGAAACCGAAAGCTTAACGTCCTTTTCGGGGTCAAAATTATTTTTTATGAGCGTTTCGGCAACGGTATTGTAAGCCAGTTCGTCCGTATTCGCTTCGCCGCTTAAATGTCCCAATATTATCCTTTTTACGCCGTTTTGCGCCAAATATGACGAAAACACCCCTGCGTCTTTATTTGAAAGATGACCCCCTCTGCTCAAAATACGCTGTTTTAAACTCATTGTATATTTGCAGTTTTCAAGAGCCATTAAATCGTGGTTGCTTTCCAAAAACACAAGCTCCCTGCCCTTTACGTCCTCATACAGATTTTCCCTCAAATATCCTATATCCGTAAGAATACTCAACGTTTTTTCGCCTGCCGTTATATTATATCCGACAGTCTGCGCCGCATCATGCGGAACACCGAAAGGCTGAAGTGTAATGTCAAAAAAATTCACCGTTTGCTTTTCTTCTATGCAAAAAATTTTATCGTTAAACGTATCCATAACGCTTCTGTATTCGTCATTTTTATTATAAAGTTCACAAAGCGTTCCGTTTGTAGCGCATATGCCTGCGTGGGTGTTTTTGAGAAGTACGGGCAAAGCCGACGTATGGTCTCCGTGACTGTGCGTGATAAAAACCGCGTTTATTTCGCCGATTTTTTCACCTATGGCATTAAGATTTTCCTTTATCTTTTTGCAGGTACAGCCACAGTCTATAAGTATTTTCGTATTTTTATAAGAAACAAATATGCTGTTTCCGTTACTGCCCGAAAAAAGCGGGCAAAACTTGACTTCTTCCATTCTTTTTTATTCCGTTACCCTTCAAAACGTATATCTCC
>USLP01000043.1 GCA_900555525.1 uncultured Eubacteriales bacterium | reverse complement strand
CCGCCGTCGGCACGCACGCCGACGCCCTTATCCGGATAATTCTTACGTTTAAAAAGAAGCGACCGAAGCCCCTGTGACGCGCCGCTGTTAGCCATACCCGCAACGCCGAAGCATGAGGTTACGGTTTGACCGATAAGCTCCGAAAAATAATGCTGATGTATCTCAATAACGCCGAGATAATTTTCAATTTTAATCATACATCGGTTTATATTGCAAAAGCGCAATATTCTCCTTTCCTGTGATGTTGTTATTATATACCATAAACCGCACAAATACAATATTGTATACGAACGGCGGCTCAGCTTAAGCTCCAGCTGCAAATCCCCGCATAGAGATGATCGGAGGAATACGAGAAATCCGGCTTTAGACCCTTTTTATACGCCGCAAAGCCGCTCCTGTAACAAACGGGAACAAACGGCATATCGTTTAAGAAGCTGTCAAGGAACTCTGAAAGCCCTATGCTGCCCTCGCAAAAGGCTTCGTAATCGGTAACCGCACGCAACGAGAAATCTATACCCTTTGACGCAGACCCCTTTTCCGAAAAGAACGGGCGCAAATCAAGATTTTCGGTAAGCTTTATTTCTCCTAAATACAGGTCAAAATCACCGGAAGCGATTTTCTGATTGTATTTATCAAGCGGAACGGCATCAACTGTCACGGAAAAACCTATGCTTCTGAGGCTTTCGGCTATGCTGTTCGCCGCCGCCGCGCGGAAGCTGTTTTCGCTGTTCACAAGAAGCGACACCTTAAGGTTCTGTGAGCCGTTTGTAAGAGAGCCGTCCTTTGCATATTTGTTATATCCTGTTTTTGTCAGTATGGACTTTGCCTTGTCGGCATTTGCACTCTCGGCGAAATTGACGTTTGTAACTCCCGAAAGTTCTGAAAACGCAGGATTGAACAGAAGCGGAGCTGCTGTTGCATATCCCTGATACGACGACGAAGCAATGTCTTTTTTATCTATTGCGTAATATATTGCGGTTCTGACGGCGGACGATGAAAGAACTTCCTTTGAGTCGTTAATGCCGAGAAAAACAAGATTGTTCATATTGACCGTACTGCTGTCAACGGAGACATGGCGGTAAACGCTGTCGCTCATATCCTTGAAGAGAAAGTTCACATTGCCTATTTCGAGAGCATTTTCGGCATAGGTGAAATTTTCTATTTCATAAAGCTTTATCTCGGGTATATTTACGCTGCCGCCGTAATTTTCATTCTTGGAAAACACCCCGTCGCTGTACACATAAGGGCCGCTGCCTATCGGTATATTTTCCGTCTTATCGGCTGTGCCGTTTTTTACAACGGGAAAACTGAGTGCATTCAGCACATACGGGTCCGGTGAAGAGAGCGTAAACGTAACAGCTCCGCCGGACGCCTTTGCCGACTGAATATTAGACAGCAGCTGCCCGTAGCGCGACGACGCCTTTGCTTTATTGAACGAATATACGACGTCCTGCGGCGAAACGGACGAACCGTCCGAAAAGCGCGCACCTGAGAGTGTAACGGTAACCGAAGTTCCGCTAATATCACCCTTTTCGGCTATCACATTTTCGGGCGTATAGTCTGCCTTGACCTTAAAAAGCGGGTCGTAGGCTAAATCCGTAAGGCTTATATTTTCCGTGCCGACGGCAAAAAAAGGATTCAGCGAATCATTATTGGAATACGGCAAAACAAGGTCGTTTGCCGATGAGGCAGTGCTGTCGCCCGAGGCGGCAGAGCCTGTCTGCTCATCCGAGCCGCCGTTGCCGTTATCCTTGCGGCAGGCCGAAAAAATACATACCGCAGAAAGCAAAAGGCATATTGCAGAAAATATTTTCTTTTTCACTGTCGCACTCTCCTTTTAAAGCGATATTCTCTGAATCCGAACGGTTTTTGCCGTGTCACGGCTTACGGTGAATATAACACCGTCAAGCTCGGCTTCACCGTCGGGATTTTGAAAGCGCACCGGCAAATTGGTTTTCATCTTTTCTATCGCAAGCTCGGGGGTAACGCCCAATACGGACATTTTAGGCCCGGTCATGCCTACATCGGTTATATATCCCGTACCGTGCGGCAATATTTGCTCGTCTGCCGTGGGCACATGGGTGTGAGTTCCAAACACAGCCGAAACCCTTCCGTCAAGATAAAAGCCCATAGCGCGCTTTTCGGCAGTCGCCTCTGCATGGAAATCGACAATTATTATATCGGTTTCCCTTTTCAGCTTCTCCAATACACGGTCTATACATATAAAGGGATTTTCGAGCGGCTCCATAAACACCGTGCCGCAGAGATTTACCACGCCTACCCTGTATGCGCCCCTGTCAACTATCGTATAGCCTCTGCCGGGAGCCTCTTTTCCGTAGTTTGCGGGCCTTAAAAGAAACTCGTTTCTTTCAAGCTCATCATATATTTCACGACGTCTGAAGGTGTGGTTGCCGCCGGTTACAACATCCGCGCCGCTCGTAAAAATATCATCGGCGGACATCGGCAATATGCCGTTCCCGACAGCGGAATTTTCGCCGTTTACCACCGTCACGTCTATATTATTTTCTCTTTTAAATTTCGGTAAACAATTCCTCAGCTTTTCGCAGCCCGACGCCGATACGACGTCGCCCACGGCGAGGATGTTTATTGTATTTGACATAATGCACCGTTTCTGTTTGTTTTTTCGAAAAGCTAAGCCCCGATAACACTCAAAGTTTTTCTCTTTAAGGCATCAGGGCTTAAAAATTATTTCGCGTAATCGACAGTCCTGTTTTCGCGTATGATGTTGACCTTTATCTGACCGGGATATTCAAGCTCATCCTCAATCTTTTTGACAACTTCGCGCGCAACAAGTGCCATCTGATCGTCACTTATAACTTCGGGCTTAACCATTATGCGAATCTCACGGCCTGCCTGAATTGCAAATGACTTCTCAACGCCCTCAAACGACGTTGCTATTTCTTCGAGTTTTTCAAGACGCTTGATGTAGTTCTGAACATTTTCACGTCTTGCGCCGGGGCGTGCCGCCGATATAGCGTCAGCCGCCGCAACTATGCAGGCAATTGTGCTTGTCGGCTCTGTATCGCCGTGATGCGACATAATCGAATTGATGATAATGGGGTCTTCCTTGTATTTCTTTGCGACATCCGCACCGATTGTTACATGCGAGCCTTCCATTTCAAAGTCGATTGATTTTCCTATATCATGGAGCAAGCCTGCTCTTTTTGCGAGTGTAACGTCAATGCCGAGTTCACCTGCGATAAGTCCCGAAATCTGCGCAACCTCAAGCGAGTGCGTCAAGATATTCTGACCGTAGCTTGTTCTGTACTTAAGACGTCCCAAAAGCTTAATAAGTTCGGGATGTATGTTATGTACTCCAAGCTCAAACGTTGCGTCCTCACCTGATTTTTTGATGATTGCGTCAACTTCTTTTTTGGACTTATTATACATTTCTTCGATTCTGGTCGGATGAATTCTGCCGTCCTGGATAAGCTTTTCGAGCGTAAGACGTGCAATTTCTCTGCGTATCGGGTCAAATCCCGACAGAATAACGGCTTCGGGCGTATCGTCAATGATAAAGTCGATTCCCGTAATCTGTTCGAGCGAACGGATATTTCTGCCCTCACGTCCGATAATTCTTCCCTTCATATCCTCATTGGGCAGGGGAACAACGGAAACGGTTACGTCGCTTACGTGGTCTGCCGCGCATCTTTGGATTGCGCTTGTTATTATCTCTCTCGCGATTGTGTCCGCATTTTCTTTCGTCTCCGATTCGATTTCCTTAATCTTAACGGCGGCGTCAAGACGAACCTCGTTTTCGATATTCTTAATCAAAAAGTCTTTCGCTTCTTCTTTTGTAAGCCCCGAAATTTTCTCCAGAATTTCCATCTGCCGTTTTTGAATTTCGTTTACCTGCTCGGTGCGTTCCTCGATAATCTTTTCTCTCGATTTGAGATTTTCTTCTTTTTTCTCGATAACGTCGAGCTTTTTGTCCAGGTGTTCTTCCTTTTGAAGGTATCTTTTCTCAAGCTTTTGAAGCTCCGATCTTCTTTCCTTCACTTCTTTGTCAAGTTCTGTTCTTTGCTTGTGAATTTCTTCCTTAGCCTCAATTAATGTTTCTTTTTTCTTTGCCTCCGCCGCCTTTATGGCGTCATTCAGAATTTTTTTCGACTGTTCCTCGGCGCTGCCGATTTCAGTTTCTGCAATTTTCTTTCTGTATATTATACCAACACGAAAAGCAATTATAAATGCAACAAGAAATGAGCCTAAGGAAATGGCTATCGCGAGCCATGCTTGTATTTCTCCCATACAAACTCTCCTTTACTCTTTTTTTATGCACAAAATTCGCATATATATATTTTACATTTTTTTTCGCAACTTGTCAAGCATTTTTGATAATATTTTTATTTTTTTATGGTCATATTCAACAAAATAGCCTATTTTACTGCAATTTATGTAAAATTTTTTTTAATTTTTCTTAAAAACTCTTTACAAATCGGCTTAAATGGTATAAAATTATAGTGATATTGTAATTTTATTTGAAACGGCTGTGAAGAATTTGAAAATCGAAACACAATCGATTGAGGACGGAAAAATTCTTGAAGAGTTTTTTGACTTTTTGAGATACGTCAAAAAAATGAAACAAAATACGTTTTTATCTTACCGCAGGGATATCGGCGGTTTTTTGGAATACTGTAAAGAAATGGGCAGTACGTCGGTATTGAAATCCGTTGATTTTTTTGAAAGCTATATGGATAAGCTTCGCTCTTGCGGAAAAAGTTCCGCAACGTTATCGAGAAATATAGCCTCATTGCGCAATTTTTTCCGTTTTTTAAAGGACAGCGGCTATACGGACGTAAACCCGACTTACGGAGTAAAGTACGAAAAAAAGGTGAAAACCCAAGAGAAAAACGATGTTCTTACAACAGATGAAATAGACAGCCTTATACGTGCGTCAAAGGGTACGGGCTTTAAGGCGCTTCGTGATGAAGCTGTTATAGAAACGCTGTATGCCTGCGGACTTAAGGTTACGGAGCTTATAAATTTAAAGCTTGACGATTTATTTTTGGACGACGGATATATACGTATCACCGAGGACGGCGCAGTTCGCTACGTTCCTATTTATAAGGGAGCGGTGAAAGCTGTGAGGAATTATATACATAATGCAAGAGCAAGCGTAACGGCTGATAAAAGAAATACGTTTTTGTTCCTTAACAAAAACGCACAGCCCTTAACAAGGCAGGGGCTTTGGAAAATCCTTAAAACCTACGGAAAAAAGGCGGATATAGAAAAAGAGATAACTCCTCATCTTATACGGCGAAGCATGGCTGTGCATCTTATGGAGAACGGTGCGGCATTGTTTGACGTGAAAGAGATTTTGGGGCATAAAAATATAAGTCTGACGAAAGACTATGTAAAGAAATTTAAGCCGTCTGTAATTTCGGCTTACGAAAAGGCTCATCCAAAAGCATAAACAAATCTTAGGGTTCATAAAATGTACTGAAATAATTTTGAAGGAGTACATATTATGAAGCTCGTAAAGAAATGTTTTTTAACCTTTTTGGCGTTTTCAATCATTTTGGGTTTTGCGGTGTCTGCCGTTCCGAACGCAGCTGCCGAAGGTGAAACGGCGGAGATGGCGTCCCCGTCATATATTCTCACAGACAGCGCAACAGGGACTGTTTTGCTTGAAAAAAATGCGGACGAAAGACGTCCCATGGCAAGCGTAACAAAAATAATGACGATGCTCATAACCATGGAGGAAGTCGATAAGGGAAATTTATCGCTTTCGGAAAAGCTTTATGCAAGCGCAAATGCCTGCGCAATGGGCGGTTCGCAGATTTTTCTCAAAGAAAATGAAGAAATGGACTTAAAAACGCTCATAAAAACCGTTTTTGTGGCTTCCGCAAACGATTCGTGCGTTGTTATTGCGGAGAGAATTGCGGGAAGCGTTGAGGGATTTGTGAACAAAATGAACGAGAGGGCTAAGGAGCTCGGTCTTGAAAATACGCATTTTGAAAATCCGCACGGTTTGGATACCGAAAATCACTATTCATCGGCAAGGGATTTGGCGGTTATTTCGAGAGAACTTTTAAAGCATGATATTAAAGAATATACGACGATATGGCAGGACACTATAAGAGACGGCGCTTTTGTGCTTTCAAACACAAATAAGCTTATACGCTTTTATCCCGACGCAACGGGGCTTAAAACAGGTTCTACGTCAAAGGCGGGCTTTTGCATAAGCGCAACGGCAAAGAAGGGCAATCTTGAGCTTATAGCCGGAACGCTGGGCGCGCCGACTTCAAAAGAACGCTTTAACGATGCGAAAGCGCTTTTGAATTACGGATTTTCAAAATACAAAATGCTCCGCTTATCCGACCCCGAAAATTCGGCAGGCGAGGCAAGCGTTGATTACGGAAAAGAAAAAAACGTAAGCGTATGCCCGAAAGAGATAAAGGAACAGCTTATATCGTCCGATGATAAATATGAAATAGAAACAAAAACGGAAATTTATCCTGTTAAAGCTCCCGTAAAAAAGGGCGATACGGCAGGCAAAATGATGTTTTATAAAAATGGGGAGGAAATAGACAGCGTCGAGCTTGTATGCGGAAATGACGTTATGAAAAAGAGTTATTTCGATACGGTGGGCGACTTTCTAAAGGGAATCTGATGTTTTTGGCAAAGCTTTCAAAGTTTGTATTAAAAAGGAGCGTTATAATCGGAACGGCAATTTTTTTGCAGTTTCTGCTTTTGGTGTTCCTGCTTTGGAAGATGACGAGCCAGTTTGTATATATTTATTCGATTCTCACGGTTTTCAGCTTGGCGGCGGTTGTATATGTTGTCGGCGACAAAACAAACCCCGCCTATAAGCTGGGGTGGACTATTCTGATACTTGCATTCCCTGCGCTGGGCGGTATTATGTATCTTCTTTTTGGAACGTCTCAAATCAGCTGGAGCATGAAAAAAAGCCTTACGCTTCAAAAAGCGCTTACACACGGAGAAAATTTCTGCAAAGAAAATCTTACGGAGCTTAAAGAAACGGACGAGAACATATACAGGCAGTTAAGCTATGTGGAATCCTGCGGTTTTCCCGTCTATAAAAATGCGGATTTGACATATTTTCCTTTGGGCGAGTATAAATTTGAGGCTTTGAAAAAAGAGCTTAAAAAGGCTCAAAAATATATACTTATGGAGTATTTCATAATTTCGGAGGGGAAGATGTGGTCGGAAATTTTGGAAATACTCAAAGAAAAAGCGGCGCAGGGTGTTGAAGTGCGCCTGATTTACGACGACTGCGGATGTAATGATTTGCCGTACGAATACCCCGAACATTTGAAAAAATGCGGTATAAACTGCCGTGTTTTCAATCCGTTAAGACCGAGCCTTTCTATTACGATGAATAACCGTGACCACAGAAAAATTGTTGTCATAGACGGCATGACAGGCTTTACGGGCGGTATAAACCTTGGCGACGAATATATAAACGCACGTGTTAGGCACGGTCATTGGAAAGACTGCGCCGTCATGGTTAAGGGACAGGCTGTGAAAACGTTTATTCACTTGTTTTTCGAGATGTGGAATCTTATAAAAAAAGAGGACGAGGATATAACGAAATATTACGGAAACTACGAAATCACAGAAACGTTTGACGGCTACATTCAGCCGTACGGTGTAGAGCCGTATAACGAGGCTTTGGGTGAAAATATATATCTTAATATGATAAACAAGGCAAAGGACGAGGTGCTTATTTTCACGCCGTATCTGATTATAACGAGCGAGCTTATTACGGCGCTTACCTTAAGCGCAAGGAGCGGTGTTAAGGTTACGGTCGTAACGCCCGGAATTGCCGACAAATGGTATGTTCATACGCTTACACGTTCGTATTATCTTCAGCTTATTCAGGCAGGCGTTGAAATATACGAATACACCCCCGGTTTTGTACACGGAAAGGTTGTTATTGCCGACGGCGAGCTTGCCTCTGTGGGAACGATAAATTTTGATTACAGAAGCCTGTATCTTCATTTCGAATGCGGTGTTCTTATATATAATTCGCACGTTATAGAAGAAGT
This sequence comes from uncultured Eubacteriales bacterium, assembly GCA_900555525.1. Lineage (GTDB taxonomy): Bacteria > Bacillota > Clostridia > UMGS1840 > UMGS1840 > UMGS1840. The sequence continues at coordinate 507 of USLP01000043.1, read as the reverse complement.
AAGAGACGATTTTAAGAAAACCGTCTCCGAATCACGCTTGATAACTGCGGAGGACTGCAATAAAGTACCTCTGCACACACGAATTTTAAGGAGCATACTGCGCCTGTTTGCGCCGTTAATGTAAAAGGCAAACGCAGTAGGAGCTGATGCCTTCTTCTCTGCCTGTGAATCCCATTTTTTCCGTTGTGGTTGCTTTTATGCTCACACAGTCCAAATCACATTTAAGAGCCTTTGCAACATTTTTGCGCATTTCTTCGATATACGGAGCAAGCTTCGGCTTTTGTGCGCATACCGTTACGTCAAGATTGCATAGCGTATAGCCTTTTTCTTTTACGAGGCTGTACGCTTTTTTCATCAGAATAAGGCTGTCTGCGCCTTTATAGGCAGGGTCTGTATCGGGAAAATGCTTTCCGATATCTCCCAAAGCCGCCGCTCCCAAAAGAGCGTCCGAAATGCTGTGCAGAAGTACGTCGGCATCGGAATGACCCAAAAGCCCTTTTTCGTGCG
>USLP01000042.1 GCA_900555525.1 uncultured Eubacteriales bacterium | reverse complement strand
AGAAGAAACAGAAGAATTAGATTATATACAAGAAAATGATCAAGAAGAAAACGATCAAGAAGAAGAAAGAAAAATATGGGGAAGAAAAAATAAAGTTGTTCCAATGCCACAATCACAACAAATAAAAATGGTAATTTGTCAACCAACAACATTTGAACAATCTGAAAGCATATGCACTTTATTAAAAGAAAAAAAATCAATAATTGTAAATTTAGAATATGTTAACAAAGATATTGCAAGAAGAATTGTTGATGTTGTTAGTGGTGCAGTTCATGCATTAGACGGAAATTTACAAAAAGTTTCTAATTCAATATTCTTGGTTGCACCATTTAATTATGATATTACAAATGAAATGGCAAGAGAAGAAATAAAAAATAAGCTTATAGATGAGCTTGCGGCTTCAAGAAACGTTTCCCTGGAGGACGCAACCGACAGAGATATGTATTTTGCACTCGGCAATCTCGTTCGTGAGCTTGTCGGAAAAGAGTGGGTAAAATCCAAAAAATATTATAAAGACCATAACGTTAAGCAGGTTTACTATTTTTCACTTGAATTTCTTATGGGTAAAGCGCTCCGAAAGAATTTATCGGGTTTAAACCTTTTTGACGATATGAAAAAAGTTCTTTCCGATATGGGCTTTGACATATTCAAGGTTATGCACATAGAGCCTGATGCAGGTTTGGGTAACGGCGGCTTGGGTCGTCTTGCGGCTTGCTTTTTGGACTCGCTTGCGGCTTGCGGTTATGCGGGACACGGCAACGGCATACGCTACAGACACGGACTTTTTAGACAGAAAATCGTTGACGGCTATCAGGTTGAAGAAGCTGATAACTGGCTCAGCATGGAAAATATTTATGAAACGAGAAAATCACAGGACGCTGTTGAAGTTCCTTTCTACGGCGAGGTTATTACGGAATATACAGACGGAAAATTAAAGTTTATTCATCAGAATTATGACGGCGTAATCGCTATTCCGTACGATACTCCTATTTTGGGTTACAGAAATCACATTGTAAACAGACTGCGCCTTTGGAGTGCAGAGCCTAAGGAGGACGAAGAATTTAACTTTTCCAAGTTCTCAAGAGGCGAATATTCGAGCGCAGTTGAATACAGACAGTCGGTACGTGCTATCTCCGACGTTTTGTATCCCGACGATTCAAACTATTCCAATAAGCTTTTGAGACTTAAACAGCAGTATTTCTTTGTTTGTGCAGGCATACATTCGATTATAAAAAGCTACCTCAAAAACGGCAACAAAATCGAAGATTTGTACAAACACGTTGCAATTCATATAAATGATACGCACCCTGCGCTTTGTGTTCCCGAGCTTATGAGAATACTTGTTGACGAATATGAGCTTCCGTGGGAGCAGTCGTGGGATATTACTACAAAAACACTTTCTTACACAAACCATACAATAATGCCCGAAGCTTTGGAAAAATGGCCTATCTCGATGTATAAGAGCCTGCTTCCGAGAATATTCATGATAACGGAAGAAATCAATAAACGCCTTTGCAGTGAGCTTTATGAGATTTATCCGGGCGATGACGGCAAGGTTGCATATATGGCGATAATTCAGAATGACGTTATAAATATGGCTAATATGTGCGTTGCGGGCTGTCATAGCGTAAACGGTGTTGCGGCTGTTCATTCGCAGATTTTAAAAGACCAGCTTTTCCATGATTATTACATGACAACGCCGAATAAGTTTAATAACAAAACAAACGGTATCACGCACAGAAGATGGCTTGTTGATTCAAACGAAGGACTTACAAAGCTTATCACAAAGAGTATAGGAAATTCGTTTATAACAGACCCGTTAAAGCTTGATGACCTTTATAAAAAAGGCTTCTGCGATAACGAAGAATTTTTGAAAGAGCTTGATAAAATAAAATATGAAAATAAAGTAAGACTTGCCGAGTTTATCAAAAACAAACAGGGAACGGTTATCGACCCGAACACGATTTTTGATATTCAGGTTAAGAGAATACATGCTTATAAGAGACAGCTTTTGAACGCTTTTCGTATTTTGTGGCTGTATTTTGAAGTTAAGGATAACCCCAAAGCGATATTCCAGCCCGTAACGTTTATGTTCGGTGGAAAAGCAGCTCCTGGTTATGCATATGCAAAGCTTACGATTAAATTTATAAACTCCGTTGCAAACCTTGTAAACAACGACCCCGACACAAAGGATAAAATCAAGGTTGTATTCTTGGAAAACTATAACGTTTCGTTTGCACAGCATATTTTCCCTGCGGCTGATATTTCCGAACAGATTTCAACAGCGTCAAAAGAAGCGTCGGGAACAAGCAACATGAAATTCATGATGAACGGCGCTCTCACCTTGGGAACAATGGACGGCGCAAACATAGAAATTGCGGAGGCAGTCGGCGACGAAAACATATTCACGTTCGGATTAAGCGTATCCGAGGTTTTGGAACGTTACAGAAACTGCGCATATAACAATAAGAATATCTATGATTCCAACTATAAAATAAAGAGAATTTTGGATACCTTAAAGGGTGATTTCTATAAAGACGCAAATCCGGGCGAATTTATGCCGATTTTCGATTCTGTTGTAAACAGAAATGACGAATATTTCGTTCTTGAAGATTTTGTGCCTTATGTTGAAGAAACGAGAAAGGCTTACAGCATCTATAAAAATAACAGAATGAAGTGGCTTAAGATGTCGGCGTTCAATATTGCAAAATCGGGACGTTTCTCAAGCGATGAAACAATCCGTGCTTATGCAAACGAAATATGGGATTTGAAGGTCAATAAGATAAAATAAACAAAAACGAAAGGGGAGACCGTGGTGGTAAAATTTGGTAACGAATGGGATATACTCTTAAGAGATGAATTTACAAAGCCGTATTATCTTAAGCTTCGGCAGTTTTTGGTAGAAGAATATTCGCATCACACGGTCTATCCCGATATGTATGACATTTTTAATGCGCTTAAATATACGTCATACTCAAACGTTAAGGTTGTAATTTTGGGACAAGACCCATATCACGAACCGAATCAGGCGCACGGGTTAAGCTTTTCCGTGAAAAAGGGGGTAACAATTCCTCCGTCGCTCCTTAATATTTATAAGGAGATTCATGACGATTTGGGATGTACTATTCCGAATCACGGATGTTTGTCCGATTGGGCGAAGCAGGGAGTTCTTCTCCTTAACAACGTGCTTACGGTACGCCGCGCGGAGGCAAATTCGCACAGAAACTGCGGCTGGGAAATTTTTACATCAGAGATTATCAGACTTTTAAATTCCCGTCAAAAGCCTGTTGTCTATATGTTTTGGGGAAGCAATGCACGGGAAAAGCGCGCGCTTGTTACAAACCCTGCGCACCTTGTTTTGGAAACGGCTCACCCAAGTCCGCTTTCGGCTTACCGTGGATTTTTCGGCTGTAAGCATTTTTCAAAGGCAAATGAATTTCTGCAAAGAACGGGGCAGACACCGATTGACTGGCAGATAAAATGAGGAATACATATGAGACGAAAAGACAGAGAAGTAACCGATTTTGAAGAAATAAAGCAGATTATTTCGGAGTGCGGCACAATTCGCCTCGGACTGTCGGACGAAAACTGCCCGTATATAGTACCTTTAAGCTTTGGATATGAAATTGTAGATAAACAAATTTATTTTTATATTCACGGTGCAACAGCAGGGCGCAAATACGAACTTATGAAGAAAAACAAAGTCTGTTCCTTTGAAATGGACTGTGCGCACAAAACGGAAATAACCTATGATAAAAAAGATGTAACAATGCGGTATAAATGCTTTATGGGAACGGCTGAAATTGCATTTTTGGAGGACTGCGAAAAGGAAAAGGCAATGGATATTATGCTGAAATCTTATGTTAAAGATGAAAATTTCAGCTACAACAAAAATGTTTTAAACCGCACCATGATGGCAAAGCTTACCGTAACATCATACACCGCAAAAATAAATCCTATCGGCGGCAACGCAGATTAAAAAAAGCAAGCAGTTTGTTTCTGCTTGCTTTTTTTAGAATATTAAGTTACACGTTTTTCAGTATGTCGGATAAGATTGCGTGCATTTCGTCCTTTTTGGATTCCATATCCGCGATAAGCTTTATATGCGTGCGTGCACGGTCAAGGTTATGATGCTCCCTTGTGGTTTTGAAATATGTATCTCCGTTTAGGTAGTCGCCCAAGAAACGGATTCCGCATTCAAATGTCATAAGCTTAACGGAAAAAGGAATAAGCTCTGTTTCTCTTTTTGTGAGATACGGCTTTAATTCGGAAAGGTAGCCGAGAGTGAAATATTTGTATGCGTCCAAATTGAAATAGATTTTGGATAAATCCACTTCGTCCTCCGCACCGCTTGAGCCTGCAAAACGCAGAGCGTCGCCGTAATCATACAAAAGCGAACCCGGCATAACCGTATCAAGGTCAATAACGCATACGCCTTCCTTTGTGTCCTTATCAAAAAGAACGTTATTGAATTTTGTATCGTTATGCGTAACACGCAGAGGAATATCACCGCTTTTTATGCCGTCGGTAACTATGCTTGCGTAATTTTCTCTTGCCATGAAAAATTCCACTTCTTTTTGGACGTCCTTAAGTCTGCCTGCAGCATCATCTTTAACGGCTTTTTTGAAAGCCTCGAATCTGACGGGTGTATTATGAAAATCGGGTATTGTTTCATAAAGCGTTTCGGCAGGAAAATCATCAAGCATTCTTTGAAATTTGCCGAATGCTTTAGCACCGCTTGCAAGCTGTTCCATGGTTTCGGGATAATCAATCGTGCATGAATTGTCAATGAATTTATAAATTCTGAAATATGCGTCCTCGTCTGCCTTGTAGTAGCTTTTGCCGTCGTTTGTAAGTATCAGCGAAAGTGTTTCACGGTCGGGGTCTCCGCCGTTTGCGATAATTTTCTTTCTCAAAAATTCCGTTACGTTAAGTATATTTTCCATAAGTCCTTCAGGCTCACGGAAAACCTTTGTGTTAATTCTTTGCAAGATGTATGACGGGTCAGATTCAATAAGAAATGTCTCGTTGATTAGTCCGTTTCCGTACGGCGCCGTTTGTACATCGAAATTGAAATGCTTAAGTATCTCTTTCAAATTGTACTGCATTTTATAAGCTCCTCTCATATTCTTCCATATCTATAACGCCGCCGTTTACTCTTGCTTCTTCTGCGGCAAAATTAATCAAGTGGTTTTTGCATGAAACCGAAATATCCGAAACGGATTTTGAAGGTTTATCGTTTGCAATAAAGTCATACAGATCATTCATTATGCCTGCGTCTCCGCCGCCGTGTCCTCCGTTTATCGTATCGTCAAAATTCTTGTCGGGTTCCATGATAACTTCGGTCTTTTTAGTTTCAAAGCTGTAAAATGTGATTGAGCTGTCCTCCATATTTGCATGAAGCTCACCCTTTGTTCCCATTATTGTTGTCGTTCTTCCGCCTTTGTTGAATGCGGACATTGTGAATGTTACGTATTTATCATCGCCGAACTGCATATTTACAACCTGATGGTCAACAACGTTGTTGTTGCATTTGAAAGCGCATTTTCCGTACGGTCCGTGTCTTAAAGCTTCGTTTACTTCATCGTCCGTAGGCTCAAATTTATTTGCAACAATATCTCTTAAGCACTCCGCCCATTCGCCTTTTTTGTAAAGATTGGGAGCGTAGTAGTAGCAAGTGTCTTTTGCGGGACAGCCGTCCATGCAGTATTCGGGAGAGCCCTCGGGCGCATTTTCTTTTTTGAAGTAAGAAAGCGAACCGAAAGACTGTACCTTCGTGCAGGGCTTATCTATAAGCCATTGCAACAAATCAGTATCATGACATGATTTTGCAAGAATCATAGGCGCGGATTCGTCGGAATTTTTCCAGTTTCCTCTTACAAAGCTGTGGCTTTGATGAATGTTTCCGACGCCCTCGGTGTGATCTATATTCATTATTTCGCCGAGCTTGCCGTCGTCAATGAAATTCTTTATTGTTTTGTAGAAGTTGGTATATCGCAGAACATGGCAAACCAAAACTTTTACGTTGTTATCCTTTGCCGCCTGTGCAATTTTTTTACATTCTTCGGGGAACGGAGAAATAGGCTTTTCCAAAAGTAAGTCATATTTCAGTTCCATTGCTTTCATAGCAGGTGCAAAGTGGTCTCTGTCCTGCGTGCAAATCATTGCAATATCAGCGATTTTTCCCTGTGCCAAAAGTTCCTCCCAAGTTGCAAACTGCCTGTCCTCAGGAATGTTGTGAAGCTTTGCAAGGTATTCTCTTTTTTCGGGAACAGGCTCTGCAATAGCCGTTACCTTAAATTTTTTATAACCGCTTCCTCTTCCGCCGCCGCCTATAAGTGCGATTGTTAAAGTTTTCATTTTTTTATGTCCTCCATACTTGACAAATATTAAATCTTATGTTAATATTATACAGTATTTAAAATATAATGTATATACAATTTTGTATAAAAAATATTTGATTTTAGATAATTCGGGGTGCTTTCATGAGGATAGTAAAAGAATTTAAAATTGATAAGAATTTTGAAATAACGGGAATATATACCGTGTTCAAGCAGCGCTTTGATTCAAACTACTTTTTTGACGGTGAAACGCATGATTTTTGGGAGCTTGTCTGCGTGCTTGACGGAGAAGTCGGAATCACAGCGGGGAAGTATGTTTACAGCTTAAAAGACGGAGAATGTTTTTTACACCGACCCATGGAATTTCACAGAATATGGGCGGAAAACGGCACGTCCCCGGAAATAGCGATTTTCACGTTTTCCGGAAAAAATGCGGTAAAAAGCGAATACGGTATTTATTCCTTGGGGGGCGCACTTTCTGAAAGAGTGAAACGTCTTATTCAAAAATCCGATATGATTTTTGAAAAGCAAAGGGTGGGGGAAATCGTAAGCATAAAAGAAAACTGCGAATTTGAAGCTGATATTTTTATAAACGAGCTTGAAAACCTAATGCTTCGGATATTCGCAATGGGCGACTCTAAAAAAAATGTAATCGGCTTCGGTTCTGCCGAAAAATATACTGCAGCAATACGCATAATGGAGGAAAATATAGACAAGAGACTTGATGCGGAAGCAATTGCAAATCTTTGTGGAACAAGCCTTCCAAACCTCAAAAAGATATTCAAAAAGTATTCGGGCGGCGGCGTAATGGAATATTTCGGAAATATGAAAATAAATACCGCAAAGCAGTTCCTGCGCGAGGGGAAAAGCGTCAAGGAAACATCGTATATGCTCGGCTTTTATGACCAAAACTATTTCAATGTATTTTTCAAGCGTCATACGGGCATAAGCCCCGGAAAATACAGATAAAAAAGTTTCATCGGCATTTTATCGTTTTTCTGTTTTTAATAAGCATTATGACAATTGACGTTTCCACTATTATTTCGTTAATTATTGTGGGTACGGAAAAATAGTGTATTCCGTATGCAAGCATTCCCACGGAGGATATAAAACCGAAGATACGGATTTTTTTCATATCCGTGCTGTAAAACGCAATTGTCGCAAAAATGGAAGATACCGCAGGGAAAATGCTGTATATATTTTTCCATGTCAGAACCGATGACAGGATAAAGACGGCGGAAAATATGTAAAGCCAGATTTTACTTCTTGCCCATTTTTTATTTTGCATAAAAATAAGTTCACGAAAAACAGCCGCCGAAGTGGTTACCGCCGCTGTATAGCTGAAAATAAGGAAGTGGTGCGCTATCCATAAAAAATCCGTGATAAGCTTGCATAATATAACAAGTTTTCTTTTCGGTTGTAAGTAAATTAAAGACGATACCAAAATCGCCGCAATTCCGACTATTTGTCCCCAAAACATAAATTTTACCTCTTTTTCTTTTTTTCTATTGATTTTATCACAAAAGTAGTGTATAATAAATACAGATAACAAACAAAAAACTATAAAAAAGGAACATATTATGAAAATTTCAGAAATTAATCCGTTTGTGCGTTTTGCGGATACTGTAATTTCTTCCGACTGGAAAGAGAATGTCAGTACATATGACCACAGATTATTTTTTGTTACAGACGGAAAAGCGAAGCTTTATATAAACGGCAGGGAATACAATGCAGAAGAAAATGCGGTGTTTTTGTGGCAAAGCGGAACTGTGTACCGCTTTATCATAGAAAAACCTCTCACGCTTATTTCGGTGAATTTTGATTATACGCAAAAAAATTCTCAAAAAAAGAACTTTTTTCCGCTTATGAAACCAAATGATGAAAATAACGCAAAGGTATGCGAAAAAATAACTTTTTCGGATGGCGAAAAGCTGAACAATCCGATTGTTTTATACGGTATGGAGGAGCTTTTGCCAAAGCTTGACAGCCTTATTGCGGAGCATGAGAAAAAGCTTCTTTTTTCGGAGGAAATTTGTTCCGCTCTAATGAAAGAAATTATAATACATATACTGCGCGCATCGTCTTTTTCAACTTTGCAGTCTTTCGGAAAGGCGCAGAAAATTATAGAATATATAGAGAAAAACTTTTCAAAAAATATAAGCAATACAGATGCCGCAAGGGAAATAGGCTATCACCCGTATCACATAAACAGGCTTCTGAAAAGCTGTGCCGATACGACTTTTCATAAATATCTGTTAAATGTCCGCCTGAAAA
>USLP01000041.1 GCA_900555525.1 uncultured Eubacteriales bacterium | reverse complement strand
AAATATTTTCCCCAAACCTGTCGCCGCGGTTATCGCGAGCTTGTCTTCCGTTTCCGTCATGTCTGCCGTTTCCTCGGAAGTATACAGCACAACCGATCCGATTGCGTCACCCTCGGAAATTATCGGGACTGCAATATGCGAAAAATATTTCAAGCTGTCGTCTGTCAAAGGCAAATTTGAATTTTTTTCGGATTTTGACAAAACGGACGTTCTGTCATTCATTATTCTTTCGATATCCGATGAAATTTTTTTGTCCAAAATTTCTTTTTTTCCCGTTCCCGAAACGGCAATAACTACGTCTTTATCGGTAATGGCGGCGGAAAATCCGCTTATTTTGCATAAAGCTTCGGCATATTCGCTCGCAAAATTTGAAAGCTCACCGACAGCCGAATACTTTTTAAAAATTACTTCCCCGTCTTTATTTGTGAATATTTCCAAAGGATCGCCCTCATGAATACGCATTGTTCTTCTGATTTCCTTCGGTATAACGACGCGCCCCAAATCGTCGATTCTACGGACAATTCCTGTTGCTTTCATTTATAAAACTCCTTTTGCTTTGTTTAGTTTGGTTTCGGTTCTATTATTTGCAAGCATTAGGATTTTTATGTAATCCGCATTTTGGAATTTTTTTGAAAATTTAAAGAGCAGTTCGCAACCGAACTGCTCTCTATCAAAATAAATCGCTGTGTGTTCCCGTACGAGTTAAAGACAGTGTTACAATCTCGTTTTCCACTTTATATATAAGAAGCCAGTCGGGGGATATATGGCATTCACGGTGTCCCATATATTCTCCCTTTAACGCATGGTCGCAGTATTTTTCAGGCAGAGGTTTTTCCTGCCTCAAAATCGAAACTACTTCTTCAAATAAAGAAATGTCATATCCTCGCCGTATAATTGATTTAAAATCTTTTTTAAATTTAGCGGAAAACCTAACTTTAAGCATTTAAATCCCTCATAAGCTCTTCCATATTATCATACGCTTTACTCATATTGCGGTTGTTGTTTACATCATCAATAGCGGCAAGCGTTTCAGCATTCGGAATATCTACAGCAAGCTCAAACGGAATTTTCCCAAGTCTCACAGCCTGTCTGCAAAAAACCCCCATAGCCGTTGACATATTAAGTCCCAGCGCAGAAAACAACTCATCAGCTTGTTTTTTCAAATCCTTATCCATGCGAATTGTTACATTTGTTGTAGCCATATCAAAAAGCTCCTTTCTCTGTCATTATATGAATTATAGCATATTTTATGTGCATTGTCAAGTATTTGCACAACGATTTATTGTACTTTTTTCAGCATGTCGGACGGTGATTTTTTCATTGTTTTTTTGTAGATTTTTGAGAAATATGCAGGGCTTTCAAAGCCGCACACAAGCGCCGCTTCGCCTATTTTCATCTTTTTCTTCCCGATAAGTTCGGCGGCATGAATACACCTCACCGTATTTATATAATCAACAATTGTTTTTTGCGTAATTCTTTTAAATTCGCGGGAAAAATACGCACGGCTGAAGCCCGATTTTTTTATTATTTCGTCAACGGTTATCTTTTTTGAAAAATTTTTTCCGATATAATCCATAATATTTTTTACGGTATTTATCATTTCCGTATTTTGTTCTTTAAATTCACTTTGCGACTGCGTGTAATTTTCGGCAATTTCATATAACAGCTTAAGCAAATACGCACGTATGCCAAGCTCGCCGTATTTACTACTTTCATTCTCGATTTGATTAACAAATTCGTCATATGTTCGGCAGATTTTTTCATCATTAACTTTTGGGCAAAAACGGATTTTTGTTATATCAAGTCCGTTTTGTTCGCAAAAACGGTCATCAGCTATCAAGCAATGATATTTGACAAACGGATTTCCGACAAAGTTATGTATGGAACCCGAATTTGCAATTATAATATCGTTCGGCTTTATTTCAAATTTTTCCGAATCAACATACGCAATTCCCGCTCCGTCCTTTACATATATGATTTCAAGCGCCTCGTGCCACGAAGGATAATCGTGCAAAAAATCCACATCGTCCGTATGAAAAATATACGGCGATGTCATAACTGTAAAATTAATAAATTCGTATTTCATAATAATTCTCCAAAAAAAGCACAATCGTTATACATTAGAGCATAATATTTTATTGACTTTGCTCCGCTTACAGTATATAATAAAACCGAAAAAAAGTCAACGTTTTTTATAAAAAAGGAGGCTCACGCATGAAAATTTCCGTAAGCTCGTACTCGTTTCAGCAATATATTTCCGCAGGAAAAATGACACAGCTCGATACAGTCGAAAAAGCGCACGAATTAGGCTTTGAGGCAATCGAATTTACCGACCTTTCACCTTGCGGAAATCCGACATACGAACAGCAAAAAGAATACGCCTTCAAAATCAAAGAAAAGGCTGATAAGCTTAAAATGAAAATAAACGCTTACACAATAGGCGCAAATTTATATCACCCGACAGAGCAGGACAACAAGGACGAAGTAATTCGCCTGAAAAAACAGCTCGATATAGCTAAAATTCTCGGCGCGGAGGTTTTTAGGCACGATGTGGTATACACGCTTTCGGGTGCGAGAAGCTATGACGCAATAATACCGCAGACGGCGAAAAATGCGCGTGATGTATCGGAATACGCCAAAACGCTCGGAATAAAAACGTGTACGGAAAATCACGGTTATATTTCGCAGGACAGCGACAGAGTGGAGCGTTTTTATAACGCTGTTGACTGCGATAATTTCGGCTTGCTTTTGGATATGGGCAACTTTTTGTGTGCTGACGAAAATCCGCTCACGGCATACTCACGTCTTGCACAGTATGCCATACACGCTCATGCAAAGGATATGGCGATTTACGACGACCCGTGCCTGCCGCATACATTCCCCACAAGAGGCGGAAACAGCTTAAGGGGCATGATTATAGGTTACGGAGACGTTCCCATAAAAAAATGCCTGCGAATACTCAAAAAAGCAGGCTACAACGGTTATGTTTCAATCGAATTTGAAGGAATAGAAGATTGTATTTTTGGTATAAAAACAGGTTTATCAAACCTAAAAAGATATATAAAAGAAATCGAGGAGGAACAAAAATGAAAAAATTAAGAATCGGACTTGTAGGCGCAGGAAATATTGCAAACGTGCATCTTAATGCCTACAAAAAGCATGACAATGCTGAAATCGCCGCAATATGCGACATAGACGAAAAGGCGCTTAACAAAACGGCGGACAAATACGAAATAAAGGAACGTTATACAAGTATTGACGAAATGCTTGAAAAAGCGGAGCTTGACGCTGTTGACGTTTGCGTTTGGAATAACGCTCATTCCGAATGCGCCATAAAGGCGCTCAATAAGGGACTTGACGTTATGTGTGAAAAGCCTATGGCAATTTCGCTTGCGGAGGCTGAAAAAATGTATAAGGCGGCAAAGGAAAATAACCGACTTTTGATGATTGGCTTTGTAATGCGTTTCGGAGACGGCGCAAGAGTTGCAAAGGACTTTATCGATAACGGCTATATGGGCGACATTTATTATTCAAAGGCTACATATTTGAGAAGACACGGAAATCCCGGCGGCTGGTTTGCCGATGTTACACGCTCGGGTCCCGTTATAGACTTGGGCGTTCACGTTATAGATTATACAAGATACCTTATGGGACTTCCGAAGCCTGTCAGCGTATATGCGGCAACGTTTGACAAGCTTTCTGACAGGAAAAATCTTAAAACACTTCCCGGCTGGGTTCCCGAAGACAGAGACCCCGACGCAAAATGCACCGTTGAGGATATGGCGACGGCGCTTATCCGTTACGATAACGGCGCAGTAACGCTTTTGGAAACAAGCTACAGCTTAAACTGTGAGCCGAGAACGGATATTGAGCTTTTCGGCGATAAAGGCGGTTTTAAGGTTGAGGGCAACAACATGAAAATTTATACGGAGATAAACGATTATCTTGCGGACGTTACACCGCAGCTTGCGGATCTCAAGGATTCCGCCGATATGTTCCAAGCGGAAACAGCACACTTTATAGACTGTGCGCTTAATAAAAAGGAATGTATTGCAACACCGGAGGACGGACTTACAGTCATGAAAATCCTTGACGCAATTTACAGAAGTGCAAAAACAGGCCACGAAGTTTTGATAGAGGATTAGAATATCAAAAGCAGGGGCGCGTCTTTCGTGGTCGCCTGAAAAGGCAACACACAAATTTTAAATTTTGTACCGTAGGGAACGACCTGTGTGTCTTTCCTTATGTTTGTACAAACCTACGGACGGGCGGACACACAGGGTCGCCCCCTACAGAATTAAGTTATGAGTAACAGTGAAAAGCGAAGAAGTACGGCGCAAAACAAAAAAACGGCAAGCAAAGTCCCTGCCGTTTTTTATTGGCTTTAAACCTGCTCGGCTTCGGGGATGGGATTTTCTATGCCGTCCATGTCGAGCGCTTCAAGCTGTGAGCGTATAACCGCTTTTATGCGTGATTTATAGATTCCGTACTGCTGTTTCAGTTCGTCAGATTTTGTTTCCGCTTCACTCAAAATTTGTGTTGCTTCGCTGCGCATTTCTTTTGCCTTATTTTTTGCGTCGGTGATAATATTCTCCGCTTCCTTATAAGCGTTCTTCTTTATATCGTCCGAAATGCTGTGCGCCGAAACAACGGTATCGCGAAGTGCGGTTTCCATTGATTTGTATTCCTTTATTGCGTCCGCCAAAAGAGCGTTTTTATCCTTAAGCGCAACATTTTCCTTATAAAGCTTTTCATAGTCTGCCGCTATAGCCTCAATAAAGTCGTCAACCTCTGTTCTTCCGTATCCGAACAAAGAGATTTTAAAATCAAGATTTTCAAGCTCGACAGGTGTATACATTTTAACCCCACACTTTCTATATGTATTTTTTTATTGTTATTTTCATTCTTTCCTTTTTCGTCATGCCGTCTACGGACGAAAAGAGAAATTTTCCGATTCCCCGTACAGACAGGGCATCCCCCTCCGAGAGCGTTTTTGACGGGTTTTCAAAAATTTTTGAATTTACAAACAGCTTTCCCGACAAAATCAATTCCTTTGCGTCATCACGGCTAAGCTTGGCAATTGCACCGATTATGCAGTCTGCCCGAAGCGAGCTTACCGTGAAAAAAAGTTCCGAAAATTCGTTTGTTTTTTCAACCTCGTCCTCATATATTTCCGCTTTTACGGGATATGAACGAATTTTTGTAAGGTTTTGGATAACGTACGGTGCAATTTCCGATTTCACTTCAAAAAACACGCCGTTTTTTACGATTATATCGCCTATTTTGCACCGCTTTATTCCCAAGCTCATAAGACTTCCCAAAACATCTCTGTGCAAAATTTCGCCGTCTTTAGGCAATGAAAGCCGAACAATTTCGGAAAAAGAACGGTCATACCTAAAATTAACGGCAGGCATTTTTCGCTGTGCATTTTTTATTTTTGAGACAAAATCCGCCTCCGTTATATCGCAAAAAACAAGGGAACGTATACGCTCCTGCTCCGACTCCGTACAAAAGTCGCCCGCCTGTGCATATCCCTTTTCCGAAGCGGTTTTCAGTTTATCGTAAACAGAGGAAAGAAAAATCTTTTCCTCCTTATCCGCTGATGAATTTTTGATAAGCTGTTTTTCCATTTTAGAACGGGAAAATAACCTTATCCCTAAGCTCGTCCTTAAAGTCGCCCATTATTCCCATGTTGTAAGGAACGATAAGGAAAATTGCGCCCGAAATTTTCTGAATGTTTCCGTCAAGCGCATAAACCGCACCCGAAAGAAAATTGATAATTTTCTTAGCAACCTCCTGGTCGATTTTTTCAAGATTTACAACTATCGGTTTTTTCGTTTTTAAATGGTCTGCAATTTCTTTTGAATCCTCAAAGCTTTCAGGCTGAACAACAACAACCTTAAGCTGGGTTGTCGTATGTATGTTTACTATTTTGCCTCTTTTGGGCATACCGAGCGATGAAGGCTCCTTTAACTCTCTTTGAGTTTCGTTTCTCTTGGGAATCATTTCCTCTTCGGGTATCAATTCATCATCGTCTTCCTCAATGAGTTTAAGCTTTCTCATCATATTTTTCATTACGTTTGCCATAAATTATGACCTTCCTTTCTAATCTCTTTTTCCGAAAAGCGCAGTTCCGATTCTGACAATTGTTGCGCCGTTTTCAACAGCTATGGGATAATCTCCGCTCATTCCCATGGAAAGAACGGAAAACTTTACGTTACTGCCGAAATCCCTTGCTCCCAGTTTTTCATAAAATTCTCTGAATGAAGCGAACACTTTTCTGACCTCATCTTCATCATAATACGCAGGCGGCATCGTCATAAGCCCCTTTATACGCACGTTTTCAAACTCGTGTGCGTGTTCAAGCATTTCCAAAGCGCAATTTTTGTCCGCCCCTGTTTTAGACTGCTCGCCGACATAGTTCACTTCCAAAAGGACGTCCTGAATTTTACCTATACCGCCTGCACGCTTGTTTATTTCCTTCAAAAGCGTCAGGCTGTCAACCGAATGTATAAGCGAAACCTTATCTATAATATATTTTACCTTGTTTGACTGAAGATGTCCGATAAAGTGAAATTCCTTTACTTCGTTTTTCAGCTCGTCATATTTCGGCAGAAGCTCCTGAACATAATTCTCGCCTATTTTATCAAAACCTAAAGCGAGAGCGGAGCGTATCTCGTCGGGAGTTTTCCGCTTCGACACAGGGAGTACGGTAATCTCGGAAATATCTCTTCCCGATTTTTCGACACTTTTTTCTATATTATAATTTATTATATCAAGTTTTTCTTTAATTGTCAATGCTTTTCACTCCCATTTTTAATTTTTTTATCTTTTAATACCCGATAGCCATACCTTCGGAAATATTTTTCGTTTTTACGACCACAAGGTCATAAAGCAAAAGACTTTTTTCGTTGGAATTATCTTCCTTTACGATGCTGTAATCGCTGTTGGAATACATAATTTCAAGCTCTCTTTTGCGGACTACGCCGTCTTTAACAACAAACACATACGGCTTTTCGCCGTCGTTCATAATTGCCTCCGACGGAACCCGAAGTCCTTCATAGGTTGCCTTTATAAATTCAAAATTGAACTTGCGCTCTTTCAAGAAATTTTCAACATCATGCGTTACGCGAAGCTTTATTACCGCCTTGTTTCCGTTGGCGCTTACGCTATCCACAATGGCGGGGATTTTCCCGTTTCTCTGCGATTCAAGACGTATATAAACCGTGTCTCCCGCCTCGATTCCCTCGGTATTCTTTGCGTCTGCTACGGAAAGCACCGTTATTTCGTAGTTGTTTATAATTTTTCCGCATACGTATATGTCGGAGGATTTTTCATAATCCACGGGCTTTGCATTCCAAAGATTTTGAAAGACGTTTATATCGGCATTCTGCGCCGTTTCCTTTGTTATAACCGTTTCATAGCCGTCCGTACCCGAATAAATTTCTCCTGCGGTTTTTGAGATATAGTCTTCTTTTTCGCCCGATATGGAACGCTCAACATCATCTCTCTGCGTTTTTAAGGACGAAAGCTGTGAGGTCAGATTTGTTTCGTTGTTTGACGAAATAAGGCTTTTTAATTCAGCCGATTCGCTTAAAGCGCTCTGAAGATTGCCGTCTGCGCCGTATGATGATATTTTTTTCATTTTTTCCGAAAGCACGCTGTTTACGCTCTGCGGATTTTTTCCGCTTGCGTGCTGATTTTTCATGCTTGTTTCCAAGTAGTTTATTTTTTCGTTAAGCTGTTTTACGGTATTGCTTTTGCTTTCGTCTATATCGCCCGAATATATCGTTGCAACGTGTGTTTTTGCCAAAACACGCTCGCCGTCGGAATAGTTTATTATTGCTATACCTTTTTTTGCGGAGGATATGAGTTCTTCGTCAAAAACCGCAATTCCCCGTGCGGAAAACGTTTCCTCCGCCGTTCCCTGATAGACTGTTTTTGTGGTTGATTTTACGGCAAATTTTGTATAAAGGAACAAGCAGCCGCAAACCAAAACCGCCAAAAGAATAAACTTTGCCGCCGCACCCATACGAAGCTTTGCTTTTGCTTTTTTGTTTTTTCCTTTTCGCTTTTGCGCACGATGTCTCGCCTGTTCTCTGTAATCCTCAGCCATTATTCTCCCCCTCTTTCACAATGTTATAAATATGCTCCGCAATTTTTTCGGGATTGTCATAAAAATCCGCCGTATCAATCCAAACTGCGTCCTTATTTGCCCTAAACCACGTAAGCTGACGCTTCGCATATCTGCGTGATTCTCTTTTTATATCCTCGCAAGCCTCCGCCACGCTCATATCACCTGCCAAAACGCTTGCAAATTCCTTATATCCTATCGCCTGCATACCCGTGGCGTTTTTCGGAATGCCGGATTGGAAAAGCTTTGTTACCTCGTCCAAAAGACCGTCCGAAAGCATTTTGTCAACTCGTTTGTTTATTCTTTCATAGAGCCTGTCCCTATCGGTTGTAAGCACGAAAAAATACGTTTTATATTTTTTCGGAGCTTTTTGCGTTATGCGCTTCTGCTCGGAAATGGTTATGCCCGAAACCTTGTAAAATTCAATCGCTCTCACTATTCTTCTGTAGTTGTTTGGGTGAAGTGCGGCGGCTGGTTTGGGG
>USLP01000040.1 GCA_900555525.1 uncultured Eubacteriales bacterium | reverse complement strand
ATAAGGCTGTTAAGGGAAATATAGCTTTTTGTGAGTCCGTCAATATACAGGCCGAAATCTCCCGAGGACATAACGGCGGATATTTGCGGGAAAGAGGCTCCGAAAAGGCTGGTTTCCTGCTCAACCTGGAATATTTCCTTTTTTCCGTCAATTCGGATAATCTGGTCCAAAGCGATTTTAGTGTTTTCCAGGCTGCCGTCCATGGGCAGGCCCAGCTCCTGAAGCTGTTTAAAATCGTAGCTGAGGCTGTGGGTTATCTTAGCTTTTGCGTCATCCTTAAAAGAATAGAGCTCCTGGGACGAGTATTTGTCCTGCATTTTGTCTAAAAGCATGGAAAAATGCTGTTTTTCCCCTTTAAACATGCGGTAGAGGGAGGGCTGGGCGTTATAGGCCAGCGTGCCTATTCCAGCCAGAAGGATAACCGCAATCGCTAGTACGGCTATAAGCTTAATTCTGCGTTTGCCCTTTTTACGGGGCGCCTGAGCGTTAAGCGAGCCGTCTGAGGGAGAAGGTTGATTAAAGGCTTCTTCCTGACTGACAGCAGTTCCGCAGTTTGAGCAAAAACCCGAGTCATTGGGAATTTCCTGGCCGCATTTTTTACAAATCATAATTTTTCCTCCAAAAATTTATTATTGTTTTAAATTTGTATACTTATTTTTAATTGTGAGCGGTGAAAAAGCTTTTCCTCCGCTTTCAAAAAATTTGCTGAAAAATTCTATATACATAAGACGGCACGTATGAACGTAAGAGCCGAGTACGTTTATGGCGATATTGAAGCTATGTCCCAAAAGGAATACAAGCGTGAATATAATTGCCGATGAAACCGTCCAGCCGTTGGCTGCACCCATGGAACCCATCTTGTTTATAACCATTCCGACAACCGCCGTGGAAAGTCCCAGAGCCAAAAGTCTCGAATATGAAAGTATATCCGAAAGATAACCCGTTGCGTCATATAAGCTTAAAATTCCCGACATGAGCTTTTTGAAAATATTTTTTTCCTGTCTGCCCTGTGTGAGAACAAGCATGACAACGCCTGCGATTATAACGTAAGTGCCGTATGTGCTTATTTGGGGAACAAGCATCATGCCTATTCCTATAAATACGAGATACCAGCTTCCGACATCGAAAAGTGCGTCAAGAGCCTTGCCGTCCCGTATAAGCATATAAGCCTTTACACCCAAGCCCGTCATGAGGTGAACCGCACCGAGCGCATAGCCTATAAGAAGTACCGTCATAGGGTCTTCCATCGGATTTACAAGCGCCCATTGAGTGGTTTTTCCGAGCGTCAGCGTTGACACAAGGTCGGAGAAGAAACTTCCGAACAGCATACCGAAAATGAATGTTGATATACCGCAAAGGCATAAGAGCGAACACATTTTCTTAAGCTGTCCTTCGGGCGGTTTCATTTTGTAAAGTACAAAAGCTGTTGCAAGCGTGAGCAAAATTCCGTAGCCCGCGTCGCTTAACATCATTCCGAAGAATATGAAGTAAAACGGCGCCATAACTTTACTCGGGTCTATGCCGTAGGGTGAGGGAACGGAATACATTTCCGTAACAACCTCAAACGGCTGGATTTTTTAATGCCACGGGGAAGTCCTCGCCTTTGGGTACCTCCGTTATGAAAACTGCGGCGGAAAAATTCTTCTCGATTTTTTCCTTTACGCTCTGCGCCGTTTCTTTCGGGATATATCCGTTCAAAACGTAAGCGCATTTCGTTGAAAGCGTTTCATAGTCGGCTCGTATGAGTTCAACTCTCGTTTCGAGTGCGTCATGATACTTTCGCAAATAATCCGTGGTATGTGCAAAATTCCGAAGTGAATTTTTGTAGTATTCTATCTTTTTTTCTGTGTTTTCTATTCTTATATCTAGGATTTTTATAAGTTCCCCGACAGTTTCGGAGGAATTTGAATCCGTCATTCTCGTAAAGCCGTATTTTTTGAGAATTTCACAGAATTCATCATATGAATCCTTATGAACCGCAAAACCGTAATACAGACCGTCGGAGTTTTGGAAAAGCTCTTCGGGCGATACGTACAGATTTTTTATATCCGCCTTAAATGATGTTATATCGGTATCTTTATCAAAAAATCCGAGCAGAAAACGTGTTGTTTTCGTTCCCTTTTTGTTGATTTTGATACTCCAGTTTTTATACGGCATAAGCCTTGCGCGTTCGTTTTCGAATTTCGGCTTCTGCGCCTTTAAATATTCAAGCTCCTCATTATTGCGAACAATCTTTTTTACCTGATTGTATGCGCTGTCTTTTCCGCCGAAAAGTTCATGCTCGTTTATTTTTATCTTTTCCGGAAACAGCGGCTTTTTAGCCGTATCGTATTCCTTTATGATTTTCAGAGCCGTTTTTGTGCGGTTAAGCTTTTTTTCGTTTTCTTGGAGTTCGTCCGAAAGTGCGCTTAAATCGATTCCGCTGTCCTCGGGAATGTTTGAAGAAACCTGCACGGCGCCGCATTTAGCCAAAAATTTAAGCAAAGCCTGTTTTTCGGTTTTTATGCCCGCAACGCAGATTTTATTCATTGGGACAATCATTATATCACCTCTTTTTGTTTGAAAAAGCCTTTTACAATACGGAAAGAATATATGAAACGGCTTTATCCATATTGGATTCTGCCTTTTCTTTCAGTTCCTTCGTTTCGTTTTCGCACTCGCCTGCGAGTTTTTCAATTTCAAATTTTGCAAGCAGTTTTTTTTCTTCGATTGCCTTTGCAACAAATTTATCCGCATTTTCAAATATTTCTTTTTTGTGCTTTGAAATCTCTTTTTGTGAGCTTTCGGCAGTATTATCGGCATATTTTTTTGCAGATGCGATTATTTCCTCCGCTTTTTCTTCTGCCGAATTAATTTCGTTTAAAATATCCTGCATGGCGGACACCTCCGTTTTCTGTTATTTTAGGTCATCGGGACGTTTTTGATTTAAAAAGTGATAAAGTATGGCGTCTACCGTTCTTTCCGACGCTTTTCCGTCTCCGTAGGGATTAACGGAATGTGCCATCATATTATAGGCTTCGCTGTCGGTTAAGAGCGTGCGTGCCATAAGATATATATCGTCTTCGATAACTCCCGCTAATTTTACCGTTCCTGCCGCAATGGCTTCGGGACGTTCCGTTTCGTGCCTTAAAACGAGTACGGGCTTGCCCAAAGACGGAGCCTCCTCCTGAAGTCCTCCCGAATCGGTAAGTATCATATACGAACGAGCCATAAGATTATGAAGTTCGCATACGTCCAAGGGGTCGATAAGGTGAACATTATCGATATTTCCCAGTATGTCAAACGCAACCTCACGTACCGCAGGATTTAAATGAACGGGGTAAACAATCTGCACCTCGTCCGAGAAATCTTCGGCAATTCGTTTTAAGGCTCTGCAAATATTTTTAAGCGGTTCGCCCAAATTTTCACGTCTGTGAGCGGTAACAACGATAACTTTTTTTGAAAAGTCAAGTGAGGCTACCGTTTCGTCCGCAAATTTATAGTCGTCCCTTACAGTGGTTTTGAGAGCGTCTATAACGGTGTTGCCCGTTATGAATATATCCTTTTCATTTATATTTTCTTTAAGAAGATTATTTTTATTCATAACCGTCGGCGCAAAATGGAGCGTTGCGATTGAGGTTGTCATTCTTCTGTTCATTTCTTCGGGGAACGGAGAATATTTATCATAAGTACGCAGTCCTGCCTCAACATGACCTACAGGCACTTGATTATAAAATGATGCAAGCGCACCTGCGAAGGTGGTTGTGGTATCTCCGTGTACGAGAATGATATCGGGTTTTTCTTCTTGAATAACGCCGTACAGACCCGTAAGTACGTTTGAAGTTATGTCAACGAGCGTCTGACGCTGTTTCATTATATTTAAGTCATAGTCGGGCTTTATTCCGAAAATTTCAAGAACCTGGTCAAGCATTCCTCTGTGCTGTGCCGTAACGGCTACAACGGAATCTATTTCGGGTCTTTTTTCAAGTTCTTTGATAACGGGAGCCATTTTTATCGCTTCGGGACGCGTCCCGAAAACAGATATAACTTTTATACGTTTCATAAGGTTCTCCTATCTACTTGTTTTCTTCGGTTTTATCGGTTTGTTCTTCTTTCAAATGCTTGAAAAAATCGTCCTCGCATTTTTTGTTGTCAACGTAGAATTTGCAGGCGAAGCAGTAAAATACGGAAACAACAAGCATGAGTATCATACGGTTTAAGCCTGCGGTTATCCATACGATTGTGGAAAGTGAGAAAAGTCCGCTTATCGTGCAGAGTATTCCGACAGCCTGGCGCTGTGAAAAGCCTGCGTCCACAAGCTTATGGTGAAGATGCGAACGGTCGGGCTTCATAATCGGCTGACCCTTTAACATTCTTCTGAAAATGGCAAAGCTTGTATCGAAAATCGGAAGTCCCAAAACTATAAGCGGTATCAAGATATTGATTGCCGCAAAGCTTTTGAAAAATCCATCAACCGACAATACTGCGAGCATATAGCCCAAAAACAATGCACCCGTATCACCCATGAAAATTTTTGCGGGGTTTACGTTATACGGCAAAAATCCTATTGTTGCGCCCGCAACAGCCGCAAGAGGAACAATCATTTCCGTTTTGTGGAAAATAATCGCAATGGTCAGCAGGCTTATTGACGCAATCGAAGAAATTCCGCCCGCAAGTCCGTCAAGACCGTCAATTAGGTTAAGTGCGTTTGTAAGTCCCACAATCCATATTAATGTAATAGGGATACTCAAAAATCCGAGAATCATCATAGCGTTGTCGGAAAAGAGCAGGGGATTTGTGAGAAATTCGATTTTAAGTCCCAAAGCCATGGGTATAGCCGCCGCTATAATCTGAAAAATCAGCTTTGTTACGGCTTTTAGGGGACGGCGGTCATCAATTATGCCCGTCAAAATAAGTATTGCGGCGCCTATAAGTACGCCGATATGCTTCGGCTCTATCGTTTCGGCAAAGCAAAGATAGCTTACCATAAAGCCGAAAAATATAGCAAGTCCGCCCATTCTGGGAATAGGCGTCTTGTGCATTCTGCGGTTATCCTTGGGAACATCGACAGCTCCCCATTTGAAAGCAAGTATGCGCACCATCGGAACGCTGACATAGGACAGCAAAAGCGAAAGTGCAAAGCTTAATAAAATTATAAAATTTCCGCTTTCCATTTTTTTACCTTCCTACTCTCCCAAAGCGTCCGCAAGCCAAAATTCGGCTATGTCAAGCGCTTTGTACATTCCTTCACGTTCAACTTTTTTAACAACCTTTTCCTTGCCTCCCATATTTGTCTGCAAAGAAACGGTTACTCTTGAGGTTACGGGAATACCGCTTTTATCTGCCGTATCCGTTATATTCATCATTATAAGGTAATCGTCTTCGGGATTACCGTAATATATTATATTATCTTTTCTGCAAAGCAGTTTACCTTTATAGGTAAGCTGTTTGTTATCGGCCTCTTTTGCCATTATGAACAGTCCTCCTTATTATCTGTATATGCATTGATCTCTTCCGGGACCAACGCCGATTATGGAAATCTTTGTATCGAGTATTTCCTCTATTCTCTTAACATAGTTCTGTGCATTTACGGGAAGTTTATCGAAATCACGTATATCGGATATGTCTTCCGTAAAGCCCGGGAAGGTTTCGTATACGGGTTCGCAGCCTTCAAGCTCTTCAATCGAAGCGGGGAAGCTGTCTATACGTTCGCCGTTTTTGGTATATGCCACGCAGATTTTAAGGTCGCCCACACCTGCAAGCGTATCAAGCTTATTAAGAGCAATTTCGGTAAGCGAGCTTGTTCTTACGGCAAGCTTTAATATAACGGCGTCAAACCATCCGCATCTTCTCGGACGTCCCGTAACGGTTCCGAATTCAAATCCTTTTTCACGGATTAAATCCCCTGTTTTATCAAAAAGTTCTGTCGGGAAAGGACCTTTTCCGACTCTTGTCGTGTATGCCTTGCATACGCCGATGCACGAATCTATCATTGTGGGACCTATTCCTGCACCAACGCAGAAACCGCCTGCTATAGGGTGAGATGAGGTAACATAAGGGTATGTTCCGAAATCAATATCCAAAAGCGTAGCCTGCGCACCCTCAAACATAACCTTTTTATCTGCTTTTATAGCGTCATATACGATTACCGAGGTGTCGCATACATATTTTTTAAGCTGTTCTCCGTATGAAATATAATCGTCCAAAAAGCTTTCAAGTTTTATTTCTTCACCGTCATAAACCCTTGTTATAATTTTATTTTTCAAAGCAAGAACGTTTTTTGCCTTTTCTTTGAAAATTTCGGGGTTTATAAGGTCGCACATTCTTATACCTATACGTTCCGTTTTGTCAGAATAGCACGGACCTATACCTCTTTTTGTTGTTCCTATATCGTTTGCGCCTCTTGCTTTTTCGCTTAAGCCGTCGAGAGCGATATGCCACGGCATAATGATATGCGAACGCTTGTCTATTTTAAGATTTTCCACGCTTATTCCTTTTTCCGTAAAGTTTGCGATTTCGCGGAGCAATACGGCAGGGTCTATAACCACGCCGTTTCCGATAACGCATACCGTGTTCGGATTAAGAATACCCGACGGCATAAGCTGAAGCTTATATGTAACGCCGTTGGCGTTTACCGTATGACCGGCATTGTTTCCTCCCTGTGCTCTTACAACCACGTCCGATTGGCACGCGTATATATCTATAACCTTACCTTTGCCTTCGTCGCCCCATTGAGCGCCTATTACTGCCTTTGCCGACACATTAATCAGTCCTTCCCGAAAATTGTTAATAGTTAATTATTTACCGCTGTTTTCCTTTGCAACGAGAAAATCGTTCATTTTCTTAACAAGCTCATCACAGTCCGTATTGTGAACCATGCAAGCCTCCTCGATGGATTCTCCGCTTGCCGAAGGACAGCCCAGGCAGTGCATTCCGATTGCGAAGAAGAACGGAGCGAGCTCTGTGTCAACCTTCAAAACGTCTGAAATAATCATATCTTTTGTAATTTTTTGCATAATATTTACTCCTTTTCATATAAATTACTTTCATTATATCATGATAAAACAAAAAAATCAAGTCTAAAAAGAGAAAAAACTCTCCAAAAACGATTTTTTATGGAAAAGATATAACGAATTTATATTCATTCGGTAATATTATGAGACATTTCATAAGGATATTATACATGAAATTTCCTTAAATTTCAATCATCAAAAAATCGTTTTTGATAAGAATTTTATCAATTGTAAAAAATTGACGGTAAATTTTTCATAATTATTACATTTTTTTGTCTTTTTGGTGAAATTGAAAAATAAACTTGACAAGTATATTTTTTAGTGATATAATACTAAATGTACAATGTCATTTGTACCGATACTCTTAAGGTGCGCATGACTGCGATTTTTCCCTTGCGAACCTCGTCAGGGCGGAGACGCAGCAGCGATAAACAAACGGAAATCTGTGCGGTTCATGCGTGCCTTAAGAGTATCGGAAAATAAAGAAATAAGATTTATTTTCTTGTTTCTTCATTTTTTATAACTTCGAGGTGCGTGTATGTATCAGGCTTTATACAGAAAATGGCGGCCTAAAATATTTGAAGACGTTTTCGGTCAGGCTCATATTACGGGAACGCTGAAAAATCAGATTGTTTCCGATAAGCTGTCGCACGCTTATCTTTTTTCGGGAACGAGAGGAACGGGCAAAACAACCGCCGCAAAAATACTTGCAAGAGCGGTGAACTGCGAAAATCCCATAGGCGGAAATCCGTGCAATGAGTGCTATGCCTGCAAGGCGGCGCTTGCGGGTACGGCTGTCGATATTGTGGAAATGGACGCCGCCTCCAACAATAAAGTTGAGGACGCCCGAATGATAAGGGACGAGGTTATATATGCACCGAGCGAGCTTAAATATAAAGTATATATCATAGACGAGGCTCATATGCTCACGCAAAGCGCGTTTAATGCGCTTTTAAAAACCTTGGAGGAACCGCCGTCTCATGTAATATTCATATTTGCGACAACGGAACCGCAGAAATTCCCCGCAACAATTCTTTCGAGATGTCAGCGTTTCGATTTCAAGCGCATTGCGCCTTACGATATTTCCAGAAGAGTAAAGCAGATTTTGGAGGCGGAGGGCTGTGAAATAACGGACGACGCCATAAATATAATCGTAAGAGCCGCCGACGGCTCTATGAGAGACGCTCTTTCCTTGCTTGACCAATGTGTGTCGTTGGGCGGAAACGCCATAAGTGCAGAGGAGGTTTCGGAGATTGTCGGAGTAACCGACCCGAAATTTGTTTTTGACTTTGCGAAAAGCATAATAAACGGTAATATTTCGGACGCGCTTTTATACGTCAAGCAGGCATACGAAAAGGGTTTTGACTTCAAGAATGCGTGCGATGAAATTCTGGAATGCTTCCGTAATATAATGATTGCGAAAAGTCTTCCGAAAAAAGAGGACGTAACGGAGGTTTTGAACTGTTCGGAAAGCGAAACGAATACTTACTGTGCTTTTGCGGACGAGCTTTCTTTGGAGAGAATTTTAAGATATATAGATATGCTTGACAAAGCGGTAAATTCCGAAACGTTTTCGGTTAATCCGAGACTGTCTTTGGAAATTGCGCTTACGGGAATGGTTAAGCGTCCGAATATTTCTGAGCCTGAGGGAATGCTGGAAAAAATAGCGGAGCTTGAAAACCGTGTAAGACGTCTTGAAAAGGGCAGACCTGCGGTAGTTTTGCGGGATAAAGCGGAAGAAAAAATACAAGCG
>USLP01000039.1 GCA_900555525.1 uncultured Eubacteriales bacterium | reverse complement strand
CGCGCCGACTCCTGCCGCCTGACCAAGAGCGCATACGGTCGGCATAATTCTGTATGAGGCTTGCGCTTCATGCGTTGAAGATATACATCTTCCCGCAACCAAAAGATTTTCGATTTTTTCGGGACAAAGACAGCGGTACGGAATCGTATAATATTCTCCCGTCTTGAAAAAATGATAGGTTGTTCCCGTACCTTCCACTCATCCGAATTTTGTTCTGCCGCAAAGACCACACAGCGTGGCTTGGATTTATGTCTAAAATGCAAAAAGCTGGCTAATCAAAAGGCGGTATACGGCGGCGAATGTTTTTGCGGTACTTGCGCATACGGATTATCGGAGCTGGCATACCCGGTAATGATTGATTTTAAAGTGAAATGTATAATTTATGTAGGGAATGCCGTAACGGATATTTACGAAACGGAAAAAAAGCTTGAACGTACCTGCCGATTAACCGGGGTTGATTTGAAAAAAATGAAGGCTCTTTTAAAAAACTGCAAAAAAGTCGACAACAGCGATGTGCTGTTTGAGCTTGCACGTGTGGTAGAAAGCTATATACTTTTAATCTTGAGAAATTGTGAGAACGATAAACAAAAAGGCGATATAAAATGTGTGGTGAAGGATATAAAACAGTATATAGATATTGAATATAGTGAAAATATTACATTAAAAGATTGTGCAGAGCTTTATTTTGTAAATGCAAAATATTTGGGACGAGTATTTAAAAATATAGTAGGTATAAGCTTTCATGAATACTTGAATAACGTACGATGCGAAAGCGCAAAACGAATGCTGAAAAGCCGCGCGGAATCAATAACTGAAATTGCATTTTTGTGCGGATATTCGGACGTAACGTATTTTAATCGGGTTTTTAAGAGAATGTGTGGAATGACGCCGAAGGAATACCGATACATAAACCCACCTCATCCTCGGTAAAATTGATACCCCCAAAAGGCTTTGACCTTTGGGGGGGGCTTTCTTTACAATGTCTTTATGAAGCTTAAAATATCGTTTGGCGTATGCGCGATGAAGTCCGCGCCGTGTGCGGTAAGCTCCGCCTTATCACGAAAGCCCCACAGCACACCGACAGACTTAATACCACAGTTTTTTGCGGTCATTATATCGGTTTTTGTATCTCCTATGAACAGACATTCGCTTTTTTGAAAGCCGTATTTTTCTATAATTTCATTTGTGATTTTCGGATTCGGCTTTAACGGTATTCCCTCGCGTCCGCCGAAGCAGTCGTCTATAAGTCCGTCCTTAAACAAAGATTTTGCGACTGATTCCGCTTGTATCTGCGGTTTGTTTGATAAAATCACTCGGTTTATTTTAAGCTTTTTTAAATTTTGCAGAAGCTCCGTAATGCCGTCATACGTTTTTAAAAGATGCGTGCAGTCGGCATTGTAGGTTTTCATGTATTCAGCTTTTATTTTTTTATAATCATCGTCATTTCCGCCCGATTTTTCCGTAATTCTGCGGATAAGCAAATCCGCTCCGTCTCCCACAAAATAACGGTAGTCATCTTCCGAAAAAGGCTCGAAGCCGTATTTTTTTAGCGCATTGTTTGCAAAATATGCAATTGACTTAAGCGTGTCCGCCACAGTTCCGTCCAAATCAAATATACAAAGTTTAATCATAGCTATCACTTCTTTCATAACTTTTACTCAAGCGTTTTCCTATATACGGGTTGAAAGGGCGCTTGTGTTATTGCCCAAATATGCGTCAAAACCCTCTGTGCGCAAAAAGTATGTGCCGTCTTCCATAAAATCAACAGCGGTAACCGACGCATTTGTAACCCACGGTATATCCTTTGCATTTTTCAGCGGTATTCCCTTTATATGGCACAGCATAACCCGTATCGGCGTCGCATGAGTAGCAATAAGAATATCCTTTCCCTTATTTTCCGAAACAATTTTATTAACTTCGCAAAGAATCCTTTTTTGAAGTTCTGCCACAGTTTCTCCGTTCGGGCAGACCGCATTTCCTATATCAGTTTTCCAAACGGAAAAAGTATCTCCGAAATTCTCCCATAAATCGCTGACCTTTTGATGTTCCCAATCGCCCGCAAAAATCTCACGCATGTTTTTGTCCTTTATTATCGGAAGTCCTTTAAGGTCTGCCGTAGGCTTAACCGTGTTGTATGCGCGCATTAAGTCGCTTGAATATATAACGTCAATGTTTATATTTTTGAAAAATTCCTTTACAAGCTCCGCCTGTGTATATCCGAGCGGTGTTATGTCGAGGTCGGTATGCCCCAGAAAACGATGCTCAAGGTTTCCGATACTTTGTCCATGTCGCAGAAAATATACTCGTGTCATTTTGCTAAATCCTTTCTTTTACAAATTCACCGTTATAATAAGCATAAACGTATGAAAATCCGGTGTCCCGTAAAATTGCCCTGCACTCCGAAAAATGAAATGAAAGCGTGTCTTTATGATGGCTGTCGGAGCTTAATATTATCTTTGCATTTTCGTTTTTTAAAGTGCGAAGCAGATTTGCGGCAGGGTAGGGTGAGGTGCGGAAGCCTTTTGACATTCCGCCCGTATTTATTTCAAAAATACAGCCGCTTTTTGCCGCTCTTTTAATATAGCTTTCCACAAGTCTTTCATAGTCATTATTTCCCAAAAAGAGCAGCTTGTTTTGCTCGTCAAATTTTGTTATAAGGTCAAAATGCCCGATAACGTCAGGCTTTCTCTTTTGGATATAATCACAGAAAGCGCCGTAGTATGCTTCTGCCATTTTTATGGGGTCATTTTCGTATTGCTCTAAAATTTCGCCCGTACATTCTATATTGTGGTCAACGGGAATAATTCCCTTGGGGGTATTCATGTAGTGAGCGGAGCCTATAATGTAGTCAAAATCACTTCTTCGTACAGACGCAAGACTGTCCTCTTCAATACCGCAGTAAATTTGTATGTCGTTTTTGTATTTTTCTTTCAGAGCATGAATCTCGTCTATGTATTTTTGTGTGTCCGTCAGGCAATACGAAGTGTCAAAAGGTGTATAGCCGTGCTCCGAAAAACCCAAAACCCGAAAGCCTTGGTTTATTGCCGCCAAAACTATTTCTTCGGGTGCGCTTTTTCCGTCGCATAAATTCGTATGCGTATGAATGTTGGAAAGCATGAAAATCCTCCTATTTCATTGTCTCCTGCTTAACCTTGTGTTCTATAACGTTTCTGCTTGCAAGCTCTTTTTTGATGTCCGAAACGTCTATTCCCATTTCAACCATCAAAACAAGCACATGATATGCAAGGTCGGAAATTTCGTAAATCGTTTCAGGATTGCTGTTTTTCATTGCGCCGATTATAACTTCGGTTGATTCCTCGCCGACTTTTTTTAAGATTTTTTCCTTGCCTTTTTGGAAAAGGTAGGTTGTATACGAGCCTTCGGGAAGCATTCTTCTGCGTTCCTTTAAAAGGTCATAAAGAGCCTCCAGAGAGAAATTGCTCTTTGAAGTGTCCTCATAAATAAGGTTTTCAAAACAGCTGTCCGTTCCCATATGGCACGCAGGACCGTCCTTTATAACCTCGACAACGAGAGCGTCAAAGTCGCAGTCCGCCGTTATTTTTACAATATGCTGATAATTTCCGCTTGTTTCGCCTTTTCTCCAAAGCTCGTTTCGGGAGCGTGAAAAAAAGCAGGTGCGTTTTTCCTTTAAGGTTATTTCAAGGCTTTCACGGTTCATATACGCAACCGTAAGAACTTTTTTTGAAAAGAAATCCTGTATAACCGCAGGAATTAATCCCTTTTCGTCAAATCTTAGCTTTTCTGTCATGATTCTATATCCTCATTTCTATATTGTTATTTTTTAAGTATCTTTTCAACTCTTTTATATCCACTTGCTTAAAATGAAAAATCGAAGCGGCAAGACCAGCGTCAACCTGCGGAAGCGTTTCAAAAAGAATTTTGAAATCCTCCATGCTTCCTGCGCCGCCGCTTGCAATTATCGGTATTGAAACAGCGTCGCCGACTGCTTTTAGCATTTCAACGTCAAAGCCTTTTTTTACACCGTCGGTATCAATGCTGTTTACAACTATTTCACCTGCGCCGTTTTCTTCTCCCAGTCTTGCCCATTTTACCGCATTGATGCCCGTGTCGTTTCGTCCGCCGTGCGAAAAAATGTGAAATTCATTTCCCACACGCTTAACGTCCATGGAAAGCACAACGCATTGGTTGCCGTATTTTTTTGCGGCTTCTTTTATCAAATTGGGGTTCTTTATTGCACCCGTATTGACGCTTACTTTGTCTGCGCCGCATTTTAAAACTCTGTCAAAGTCCGAAACGGTATTTATGCTGCCGCCTACCGTGAGCGGTATGAAAATTTGCTCGGCTACGCTTTTTAATACGTCGGTAAAAAGTCCGCGTCCCTCGGCGCTTGCCGTTATATCATAAAAAACAAGCTCGTCCGCACCGCTTTCGTTATAAAATTTCGCAAGCGTTACAGGGTCAGCTACGTCCTTTATTCCGTTGAAATTCGTCCCCTTGACGACTTTGCCGTCCCTTACGTCAAGGCAAGGGATAATTCTTTTTGTAATCATGCTTTTCCCTCCGCTGTTTTTATTGCGTCCTTTAAGTCAAGCTTATTTTCATAAAGCGCTTTTCCGAGTATCGCCCCGTATGTTCCCATTTCGTTAAGCTCCTTAATTTCGTAAATATACGAAATTCCGCCCGAGGCGATTATGTTAAGTCCTTTAATTTGTGATAAGCGCTTATAAATTTCTATGTTTGTTCCCTGCATCATGCCGTCCTTTGAAATATCTGTATAAATAACGGTTTTAACGCCGTTTTTATAAAGCTTTTCGCAAAATTCGCATCCGTCCGTGTCGGTTGTTTCAAGCCAGCCGTTTACACTGATTTTCCCGTCTTTCGTATCAACTCCGACAGCGACTTTGTCGCCGTATTTCGATACCGCATCAAGCACAAGCGGAAAATTTGTTATTGCGGCAGTGCCGATTATAATTCGGTTTACTCCCAAATCAATATATTCTTTTATGCGTGAAAGCGTACGTATTCCGCCGCCAACTTCGACAAACATATCGGTTTTACTCACTATTTCTCTTATGGTTTCAAAATTTACGGGCGAGCCCTCTTTTGCGCCGTCAAGGTCAACAAGGTGCAGAAATCTTGCGCCGTCACGCTGAAATCCGAGCGCAATTTCGGCAGGGTTATCGCTGTAAATATTCATTTTGTCATAGTCGCCCTTTGTAAGCCTTACCGCCTTACCGCCTCTTAAATCAATCGCAGGATAAATATACATAGTCAATCTCCTTTTTAAACCATATCGGGTTCGTGTCTTTCATGTCTTAAATCTCATTAAATGCCTTTAGCATTTTTAGTCCCGTATCCCCGCTTTTTTCGGGGTGAAACTGCGTTCCGAAAACGTTGTCTTTCCAAACTGCGCCCGTAACGGGAATACTGTAATCGGAATATGCGCACAGCGAATCGGAGCAGTTTTTTGCATAAAACGAATGAACGTAATAAACGAAGTCTCCGTTTTTGTTATATTTTAAAATAGGGCAGTTCTCTTTTGTAATCGTGAGCGAATTCCAGCCCATATGCGGAACCTTAAGACCGCTTTTTAAATCGGGAGCAAGCGGAGCAATTTCGCCCTTTAAAAGTGAAAGTCCCGTATGCTCGCCGTATTCAAAGCTTTTTTCAAACAAAAGCTGCATACCGAGGCAAATCCCCAAAATCGGCGTACCCGATTTTACGCATTTTAAAACGGTTTCTTTCGTACCCGATTCCGTAAGCTTTTGTATTGCGTCGCCGAAAGCGCCAACACCGGGGAGAATAATTTTATCGGCTTTTTCAATTTCATATGTGTTTTTTGTTACGGTGTAGTCCGCTCCGATATGCCCAAGCGAGGCGCAAAGCGAAAAAAGATTTCCAACACCGTAGTCTATTACGGCAATCATTATAATAATCCTTTCGTTGACGGAATTTTATCCGCATTTTTTTCATCAATCAAAACAGCCTGCTTTAACGCTCTTGAAAAGCCTTTGAAAGCCGCTTCTATGATATGGTGAGAATTTTCGCCCCTAATCTGCACAAAGTGGAGCGTTATGTTCATGCTTCTTGCAAATGCTTCAAAAAATTCGTTTACAAGCTCGGTGTCAAAATCTCCGACCTTTTGAGACGGAATCATAAAATTATGGCGGTAGAGCGAACGTCCGCTTATGTCAAGCGAGCATACAACAAGCGACTCGTCCATAGGTAGCATAAATGAGCCGTAACGGTTTATTCCGTTCATACTGCACAAAGCTTTTTTGAATACCGCCCCCAAAACGATACCGCAGTCCTCCGTTGTGTGGTGTGCGTCAACCTCAATATCTCCGATACAGTTTAACTTGAGGTCAAAACCGCCGTGATGAGCAAAAAGCGTCAGCATATGATCCAAAAATCCGCAGCCTGTTTCTATTTCGCTTTTTCCGCTTCCGTCAATTTCAAGTATAGCTGAAATCTTCGTTTCTTTTGTTTCACGTTCAATAATTGCATTCCGCATGAAATTTTCCTCCTTTATAGTGATTTTAAAGCCTTTATAAGTGTAAGTATCTGCTCCTGCGTACCTATTGTGATACGGATGTAATCCTTTATGCGTTCGCTTTCCCAGTGGCGCACGAGTATTCCTTTTTCCTTTAAGCCCAAATATAAATCCTTACCGCTTATTTTTTCACTTTTTACAAATACGAAATTCGTCTTTGAATCAATAACCGTAAAGCCTGCTTCTCTTAATTCTGCCGTCAAAAATTCACGTACTCTTATGATTTCTTCCGTGCATTTTTTGAAATACTGTGTATCTTTCATTGAGGCTTCGGCGCATAAAAGCGAAAGACGGTTTATGTTGTACGGGTTAAACGAAAATTTTATCCTGTTAAGGTCGGAAATAAGCTCCTTGTTTCCTATTGCCATTCCCAAGCGTGCGCCTGCCAGATTTCTCGATTTTGAAAATGTCTGCACAACAAGCAGATTGTCATATTTATGTATAAGTCCGACAGCGCTTTCACCGCCGAAATCAACATATGCCTCGTCTATTACAACAACATTTTTTTGGTTGTGCTGTAAAATACGCTCGATATCATCAAGTGAAAGCGTAAGTCCTGTCGGCGCATTCGGATTTGCTATGAAAATAGTCTTGTTTTTGTCAAAATAATCCTCGGGTACAACTCTGAAATCATCGTCAAGCGGAATAATTTCCTTTTTGAAATTGTATAAATCCGCATAGACTTCATAAAAACCGTAGGAAATATCGGGGAAGCATACACCTGTTTCCTTATCGCAAAATGCGAAAAACGAAAATGCGAGAATTTCGTCCGAACCGTTGCTCAAAATTATTTCGTCTTCATCTATTTTGTAATGCTCCGAAACAGCTTTTTTTGCCGATGAGGTTTTCGGGTCGGGGTAGAGATTGAGAGCCGAAACCTCGGCGGTATTTATCGCCTTTATAACTTCGGGAGACGGCGGAAACGGACTTTCGTTCGTGTTAAGCTTTATATATTTTTTATCTTGCGGCTGTTCACCGGGGGTATATGCCTCCAAGCCTTCAAGCCTTTTTGAAAGAAATCTGCTCATGATAATTCCCTTTCTTTATTGAAAACGTATTGAAATGCTTTTTGCGTGTGCGTCCAAGCCTTCACGCTTTGCAAAGCTTACGATTTTGTCCTTGTCTTTTTTGAGTGCGTCCTCGGTATAGTAGATGAACGATGATTTTTTTATGAAATCATCAACACCGAGCGGCGACGAAAAACGTGCCGTTCCCATTGTCGGGAGCGTGTGATTCGGTCCTGCAAAATAATCACCGAGCGCTTCGGGAACGTTTTTGCCCAAAAATATACTGCCTGCATTTTTTATGTCGTTAAGATACATAAAAGGTTCACGCAC
Source organism: uncultured Eubacteriales bacterium (assembly GCA_900555525.1). Classification (GTDB taxonomy): domain Bacteria; phylum Bacillota; class Clostridia; order UMGS1840; family UMGS1840; genus UMGS1840. Next base: position 899 of record USLP01000039.1, on the reverse strand, counting down.
GCAAAGCTCCAAATGTTCGGGCGCGATAGCGTTTGCGGTATCTATTGCGTCTTTTATATCGTTTACAACGATTATTTTTCCGTTATTGTCGATTGACGCACGGCATATTTCCGCTCTCGGAAGAAGCGGAATCTGCACTTCAAGCTCCGCCTGTACCTCTTTTGCAAGCGAGCTTGAATTTGTGATAAGTATACTGCTTGCCATTTTGTCGTGCTCCGCTTGCGACAGCATATCTGCGGCAACATATTTCGGGTTGCACGTCTCGTCCGCTATAACGAGAATTTCGCTCGGTCCCGCAACCATATCAATGCTTACCGTTCCGAAAACCGCTTTTTTTGCGGTTGCGACAAATATATTTCCGGGGCCTACGATTTTGTCAACCTTCGGAATTGTTTCCGTGCCGTATGCAAGTGCGGCGATAGCCTGCGCACCGCCGACCTTATATATTTCATGCACGCCTGCAACGTGTGCGGCGGCAAGTATCTGCGGTGCTATTTTTCCGCTTTTAGATGGGGGAGTAACCATTACGATTTTTTTGACTCCCGCAATTTGCGCAGGTACCGCATTCATAAGTACGCTGCTCGGATAGCTTGCCGTACCTCCGGGTACATAAAGCCCCGCTTTTTCCACGGGCATGATTTTCTGTCCCAAAATAACGCCGTCTTTGTCATTTTTTATGAAATTGCTTCTCTTTTGAAGCCTGTGAAACGCTTCTATGTTTTCCTTTGCTTCCTCTAAAAGCTTAAGGTGTGCCTCCAGCTCCTCTGCGGTCGGGAAACATACACCATAAATTCTCTGCAATACTTTGTTCTTGCTGTCACCCTTCCAGTATGCACCTGAATGTCTAAGCAGCTTAAAGTTACGGCATAACTTAACATTATCTACGTGAGGTCCACGAC
>USLP01000038.1 GCA_900555525.1 uncultured Eubacteriales bacterium | reverse complement strand
GAATGAGTGTGATGATTCCTACCCAACATGCCTTTATAAAAGAACGGATGAACCGGACGGTAGTCGGTATCTCTTTGACCTATCGTATAAATCGTGGTTTGGAGGTGAAAGAATCTCACCGGAATCATAGGGTAGATGAAAGTAAAAGAATAAATTTGTGAAACCTCTAGACAAATGGTTTATGAAAAAGATATATAAGTGGGTATATGCCATGATTTTTGCGGTCTCTTTGTATTCTTGTATCCGCTGGGTAACGGATTATACGAAAGAAGGACACTATTGGACACAGTCCTTGGGGAATAGTATCTTAGAAATCGTGATCCTTGCTTTTGTCTCTTATTTGTTTTTTATTTATTTCAGATGGCAGATCGAGAAGAGCCGAAGAGCGAAAGAACCGAATAGGTGGAAATTTGTTTGGAGATCGTATGGAATGCCTTTCTTATTTATTATATTGGGTGTGAATGCTACGTTGGCAATAACCCGTATATTTACCGGTGATGCTTTCCATATGGACGATATAATAATCGCGAACGTGATAGGGTGTTTGTTTGCGTTTATGGTCTATAATGTTCAGCGAGCTCAAGTATTGGATAAAGATTACGCCGAGCAGCGTATCCAACTGGAAAAGATCAAGAATGATCAATTACAGACGGAATTGAAGTTCTTGAAATCCCAATATCATCCTCACTTCTTGTTTAATGCGCTTAATACCGTTTATTTCCAGATTGATGAAAGTAACAAGGCGCCTCGTCGCACGTTAGAGATGATATCCGAACTCTTGCGTTACCAACTGTATGGCGGTAATCAGAAGGTCAGTATCCTACAAGAAATTGATTATTTGAAAACTTATATAGCTTTGCGTAAGCTTCGTATGAGTGAACGCCTGCGGTTGCGTGTAGAGTTTCCGCCCGAATTGAATGAACTGGAGATTTATCCGTTGCTCTTCCTGCCGTTGGTAGAGAACGCCTTTAAATACGTAGGTGGCGATTATCAATTGGATATTATCATGAAATGGGAAAATAACCGGATCAGTTTGTTTATACGAAACTCCATCCCCGAGCTTTCAGCGGAGGACGAAGCGTTGCGTAAATCGGTGGATGAACGGCAACGTAAAGGCATCGGTCTGGTAAATTTACGCCGCCGATTATCTTTATTGTATCCCAATAAGCACCGTTTGGAAACCCGGAAAGAAGAGACTGAGTTCGTAGCGGAATTAATGATTGAAATAGAAGATATATGACAATAACCTGCGTGATAACAGATGATGAGCCGATGGCCCGTAAAGGATTGCAATCGTATGTGGAGCGAGTGGATTTTCTCTCCTTGACCGGTGTATGTGAGGACGCTATCCAATTAAATACCCTGTTGAAAACTCAGCAGCCGGATTTACTTTTGTTAGATATCGAGATGCCTTATCTTTCCGGTTTGGATTTATTGGCGACCTTAAACCAGCCTCCCAAAGTGATCGTTACTTCCGCTTATGAGCAATATGCCTTGAAAGGGTATGAGCTGGATGTCGTGGATTATTTGCTGAAGCCTATTTCCTTTGAGCGTTTCTTAAAAGGCGTGAATAAGGTGCACGACCTCTTGGTTCGGGAGAATACGCCGGATGCGGATGCCTCGTTCTTCGTGAAAAGCGAGAAGCAAATGCGTAAGATCTACCTAAGAGATATCTTATTTGTAGAGGCGTTGGAAAATTATGTTAGTATCTATACTACTTCCGGTAGAGGATTGACCCATTCAACCTTGAAGCGGATCGGGGAATCCCTACCCGATGATCAATTTCTCCAAACGCATAAATCGTATATAATTAATGCGGATCGTGTCGATCTGGTAGAAGGGAATAGATTATGTATCGCATCAAGCTGCATGGGGAAGTGTTCCCCGAAGCATTGAAATGCCGCTTCTTTATGAAGAAATTAACATAAAGGGAACTATAAATATGATGGAAGCCGCACGGCAAAACCACATAAAAAAATTTGTTTACGCTTCAAGCTCATCAGTTTATGGAGATGAACCAAATCTTCCCAAAAAAGAGGATAGAGTTGGTAAAGTTTTATCTCCCTATGCTTTAACAAAAAAGACTGATGAAGAATATGGTAGACTTTATTCAAAACTTTACGGTTTGGAAACTGTAGGTTTTAGATATTTTAATGTTTTCGGACGCAGACAGGATCCGCATGGTTTTTATGCTGCGGTAATTCCAAAATTTGTAAAACAATTACTTAATGATGAAACTCCGACGATTAATGGAGATGGAAAGCAATCAAGAGATTTTACATATATAGAAAATGTTATAGAAGCAAATTTAAAAGGATTGCTTTCCGGTTCTGAAACGGCAGGTGAAGCATTTAATGTTGCTTACGGTGGACAAGAATATCTTATAGATATATACAATAAAATATGTAAACTTTTGAAAAAAAATATTAACCCTATTTACGGACCTGACCGTGCAGGCGATATAAAGCATAGTAATGCTGATATTTCAAAAGCAAGAAAAATGCTTGGTTATGACCCCGATTACAGTTTTGCAGACGGAATAGTTTTGGCAATAGATTGGTATAAGGAGAATTTATAAAAGATAGGAACAGTTTGTATGAATATTTTGGTTGTTACCAGAAGTGCGTGGAGAAATGATAATAATACGGGAAATACTATGACAAATATATTTTCATATTTAAAAAATGAAAATATATTTGGACTATCTATGCGTTCAGATTTGCCAGACAATAACATTATACAAAAGAATTTTTGTATATCAGAAAAACAATTTATAAATTTTTGGTTAAAAAATAAACCTATTGGAATTGAGATAGATACATTAGTGTGCAAAAAATTGTCTGATAATTCTTTGGAAAACGTAATGTATAATAACGCAAAAAAATTTAATTGTATGTTTTTGTGGTATTTACGTGAATTTTTATGGAGTATATCACCATGGAAAAATGTTAAGTTGAAAAAATATTTGGATGAAGTGAAGCCTGATATAATTTTTATGCCTGTTTTTGGTTGCTGGTATCCAAATAAAACATTAAGTTTTATAAAATCATATACAAATGCTAAAGTAATTCTATTTCACGCAGATGATAATTATACATTAAAAAAATTTTCATTATCACCTCTGTTCTGGTTATATAGATTTAACTTAAGAAGGTGGATAAGGCACAGTATTAAAATATCGGATATTAATTATGCAATATCTGATATACAAAAAAATGAATATGAAAAGATATTTGAGCGCAAATTTGATATATTATACAAAGGATATAAATTTAATAAAAAACATAGTGAATGTAAAATAGAAAGAATAAATATATCTATGTTATACACTGGAAATATAAGTTCTGGCAGATATAAATCATTAAAGATAATTGGAGAGGTCTTGAAATTAATATCTGAAAATATATTTTTAAACATTTATACCTTAACACCTATTACAAATAAAATAAAAAAAAGCCTATCTTGCCCCCGAATTAAATTAAATGGTGGTGTAACAAATGAAGAAGTTGTAAAACTACAAAAAGACGCAGATGTTTTGGTTCATGTTGAATCGTTTGATTTGAAAAATCGGCTTGCAGTACGGCAATCTTTTTCGACAAAGCTTGTTGATTATTTCTATCAGGGAAAATGTATTTTTGCAGTTGGCCCTAAAGATGTTGCTTCTATTGATTATCTTATGAAAAATGATGCCGCCGTAGTTGCGACAAATGAAAAAGAAATTTATGAAAAATTGAAAATGCTTGTAGAAAATCCTGATATAATCAGAGAATATGGTGATAAAGCCTGGGATTGCGGAAAGCGCAATCATCAAATTGATAAAATTCAAAAAATGTTATATGAAGATTTTGAGAGGGTAATACATGAAAATAGTGCAGATTAATGCGGTATGCGGAAGCGGAAGCACGGGGCGGATTTGTTTGGAAATTATGGATTATATCAATAATTCAAAAGATGATGAATGCGTGCTGTTTTTCGGAAACGGAAAGCCGAGCGATAAAAGCGGCGCTTTTATCATGAATACGCCTAACTGCGTAAAGTTTCACGGCTTGATGGCGCGGCTTATGGGTAAGGCGGCTTATTTTTCGCATTTTCATACAAAAAAGCTGATATCACAGCTGAAAAAGATAAAGCCTGATATTGTTCATTTACATAATCTTCACGGAAATTATGTTCATCTTAATATGCTTCTCCAATATTTGGCTAAAAATGATATACCTACTGTTATAACGCTTCATGACTGCTGGTTTTTCACAGGAAAATGTACGCACTATACAGTTGACGGCTGTTATAAATGGCAGACGGAATGTCATGATTGTCCAAGGCTGAAAAAGGATATACCGAGCTGGTTTTTTGATTGCACAAAAAAGATGTGGCATGATAAAAAAGAGCGTTTTGAAGCTATCCCTCGTCTTGCTGTTATCGGTGTTTCCGATTGGATAACAAACGAGGCGAAAAAATCTTTTTTAAAAAATGCAAAAATTATAAAACGCATATATAACTGGATTGATTTGGATACATTTTATCCCCGAAAAGACGACATATCCGCACAGTATGGGCTTGACCCGACAAAGTTCCATGTTTTGCTTATTGGGGCAGGCTGGCACGAAAATTCAGCAAAATTTAAAGATATGCTTAAGCTTTCCGAAGTGCTCGGCGATGACATTCAAATAATTTTGGCAGGTACTGTCCAGGATAATGTAAATTTACCTAAAAATGTTGTTACTATAGGTTATATAAACGGTACAGACGAATTGGCGAAGGTTTATTCTTATGCAGACGCTTACGTTCACCTATCCTATGAGGATACGTTCGGAAAAGTTATCGCTGAGGCTATGGCTTGCGGAACACCTGCTGTTGTTTATGATTCTACCGCTTGTGCCGAGCTCGTTCCCGAAAACTGCGGTTACAGTGTTAAACCAGGAGATATAAATACCATTAAGGAAAAAATTTCAGAGATAAAAAATAACACAAAAGCGCATTACAGCGAGGAGTGTATCAAGCATGTGAAAAATAATTTTGAAAAAAATATGCTTATTGAAGATACACTTTCTCTCTACAAAAAATTAATAAATCAAGAATAATTTCAAAAGGCTGCCCTCGGAAAATTCGAGGGCAGTCTTAATTTTTTGTTGACAAACGGGAAATTTTGGTGTACAATAAATTTATAAAAAGCTTTGGAGGAATGTGCCATGAAGATATTTATAGTTGAAGATGATGAAAATATATTGCAGATGGAAAGCTATGCGCTCTCAAACAGCGGATTCGAGACGGCGACTTTTACTTGCGGAGCGGATTTGACACGTGCGCTTTTAAATGAACTACCCGATATGATTATACTTGATATAATGCTTCCCGGAGAGGACGGCATATCAATACTCAAACGTCTGCGAACCGACCTGAAAACGAAAAATATACCCGTTATGATGGTTACTGCAAAGGGAACGGAAATTGATAAGGTTAAGGGACTGGACGCAGGCGCCGACGATTATATTTCAAAGCCGTTTGGCATACTTGAATTTATATCGCGTGCAAAAGCACTTTTAAGACGTGCGGCGCCGAAAAATCGGTCTAATGTACTTTCTTATAAGGAAATAGTATTGAATGACGAAACGCATGAGGTTGCGGTAAATTCAAAAAACATCGAGCTTACATATAAGGAGTTTGAACTTTTGAAATACTTCATTATAAATAAAAATATCGTTCTTTCAAGAGACAAAATAACACAGCACGTATGGGGCTTTGACTTTGAGGGTGAAAGCCGTACTGTCGATATGCACGTAAAAACGCTTCGCAAAAAGCTTGGCGAGTGCGGAGACCATATAAAAACTGTCCGCAATGTCGGATATAAGCTGGGTGAATAGCATGGAAAGCAAAGTAACAACATATTTATTTTATACAGGGCTTATATTTTCTCTTATTGTAATGCTCTTTTGCACATTTATTTTTCACAGTAATTTGGAAAGTCAGACCTATTCAAATCTTGAAAGCTGTGCCGAAGCTGTTTCACAGACAGATTATAATAAAGCCGTATTGCCGAAAAATATATACCTTGCAATTTTTGATTCGGACGGAAAATTTATCACGGGTGATAGATATGACAGTATTAATTCTTCATATGTTTTGTCGCCCTTCGATTTGGAAAAGCTTAAAGAGAACGGCAATTCCCACGGCAAAATTAAAACAAAGTCCGTAAAAAGCGATATATACTACTATTTATTTGGTGAAAATGAAAAATATATCTGCATATATACCGAAATGAGTACGGTTTATACTACTGCCTCTCATGCGCTTCCGTATCTTGCGGCGGTGTTTTTCGGAGTTTTGGCGCTTTCGGCATTGTCGTCAATATTTTTGACCGACCGCTTCATGAAGCCGATTTACTATATTTCAAGCGACAGCTTCGACGCGTCTAAAATGACGGACGACCCTAAAATTTACCGCGAGCTTATACCTATTTTAAAGGTGAAATCAAAAGCTGAAAAAATGAAACGGCAGTTTACGGCAAATGTATCGCATGAACTTAAAACTCCGCTTACGTCAATTCTCGGCTACGCACAGCTTATCGAATCGGGCATAGCGGAGGGGGAGGACGTTATAAAATTCGCCTCTGTAATAAATAAGGAATCACAGCGTATGCTGTATCTTGTCGGAGATATTTTAAAGCTTTCCGAGCTGGAAGAGGAAAATGCGAATATTCTAAAAGAGCCTGCCGATCTGCACGAAATTGCAAAATTGGCAATAGAATCACTCGAGGTTGTTGCAAAGAAGAACAGCGTTACTCTTTCTTTAAACGGTGAAAAAACAATAATAAATGCCAACAAAAACCTTATGTACGAGCTTATTTATAACCTTTGCGACAATGCGATAAGGTATAACAAACCGAACGGTAGCATCAGCGTTGTTACAAAGGATAACTATGTTTCGGTAACGGATACGGGTATCGGAATTGACCCGAAATATCATTCACGAATATTTGAGCGGTTTTACCGTGTTGACAAAAGCCGTTCAAAGCAAACGGGCGGAACAGGCTTGGGACTTTCAATCGTAAAACACATTGCCGAGCTTCATGAAGGCGAGATTTTTATTAAGAGCAAACCCGGCGAGGGAACGAGTATAACCGTAAAATTTTAAAAAATTTTACATAGATTTTACATAGAGAAGATATAAAATTTACAATGGTATAGTAAAATTCTAAATGTAAAATATTTGTATATTTTGGGAGAAAATTATCATGACAATTTTTAATGTATTTACTTTACTCGGCGGCGTGGCGTTTTTTCTGTTCGGAATGAATACCATGTCGGGCGGACTTGAAAAAATGTCTGGCGGAAAATTGGAACGTACGCTTAAAAAAATGACGTCAAATCCGCTTAAAAGCTTGATTTTGGGTGCGGGTATAACGATTGCCATACAGTCATCCTCAGCTCTTACGGTTATGCTTGTTGGGCTTGTTAATTCGGGAATAATGACGCTCGGTCAGACAATCGGCGTTATAATGGGCTCGAATATTGGTACAACTTTAACAGCGTGGCTACTCAGTATGGCGGGTATAAAGAGCGATAATTTCTTTATAAACTTACTTAATCCGTCATCGTTTTCGCCGATATTGGCATTTATCGGCATTGCCATGATAATGCTTGCGAAAAGCACAAAAAAGAAGGACGTCGGAGAAATTCTTGTCGGCTTTGCAATACTTATGTACGGCATGGAACTGATGAGCGATTCTGTTAGTCCGCTTGGAGATATGCCCGAGTTTTCAAGCATACTCGTACATTTCAAAAATCCTATTTTGAGCGTGCTTGTCGGTGCGGTTTTTACGGGTATAATTCAATCATCTGCGGCTTCCGTCGGAATTTTGCAGGCTCTTTCTTTAACGGGCGAAATTACGTATGCCGTTGCAATACCTATTATTATGGGGCAGAATATCGGAACGTGCGTAACAGCACTTATTTCAAGCATAGGCGTCAACAAAAACGCAAAACGTGTTGCCGCTGTTCATGTTTATTTCAATATTATCGGTACGGTAATTTGTCTTGTTGTATTTTATACGCTTAATTACTTTTTACGTTTTGACTTTGTCGATGCGGCAATATCGCCTTTACAAATTGCATTTTGCCACAGTATTTTCAACATCGTAACAACGCTCATCTTATTGCCGTTTACAAAACAGCTTGAAAAGCTTGCACGTATTACAATCCGCGATAGCCGTGAACAGCAGTATTCTTTTATTGATGACCGTCTGCTTTTGTCGCCTTCTTTTGCTGTTTCCGAATGCAGAAACATGACTGTAAAGATGGCACAGCTTGCGCAGGGCGCAGTATTCGATTCAATGAATATTATAAAAAATTTCAGCGATAAAAAATGCGAAGAAATAAAAGTAAACGAGAAACAGCTTGATATGTATGAAGATAAGCTTGGTTCATATCTTTTAAAGCTTTCGGGAAAAGAGTTGTCCGATGCGGACAGCAAGGAAATTTCCATGCTCCTTCATACAATCGGAGATTTTGAGCGGCTGGGCGACCATGCCGTAAACGTTATGAAAGCGGCGAGCGAAATGCATTCAAAAATGCTTGAGTTTTCGCCCGACGCAACGGAAGAGCTTAAAATTGCCGAGGACGCACTCGGAGAAATCGTTAATATCACGATTGAATCTTTTGTTGATAACAACGCTAAAAAAGCGTCAACGGTTGAACCGCTCGAACAGGTTATTGATAACCTTATTTCAGAAATAAAAACACGTCATATTAAGCGGCTTCGTTCGGGAGAATGTACAATCGAGCTTGGATTTGTGCTTTCCGATATACTTTCAAACTACGAAAGAATTTCGGATCATTGCTCAAATATCGCAGTCAGCGTTATCGAAATAAATAATTCTACATTCGATACGCATGAATATTTAAATAAACTGAAAAAAGCGACAAATGAGGATTTTATAAATCAATATACAATGTATCAGAAAAAGTTTTTGTTGCCTGAAT
>USLP01000037.1 GCA_900555525.1 uncultured Eubacteriales bacterium | reverse complement strand
GGTTACGGCATTTTCCGTTATAACCGATTATCAAAAAGGGATAAAATATCCTCTTGCGGATTTTAATATTACGCCCGATGTCGCAATAGTAGACCCCGACCTTGCGCAGACAATGCCCAAAAAGCTTGCGGCGCATACGGGAATGGACGCATTCACGCACGCTGTCGAGGCATATGTTTCAACGCTTCACAACGATTTTACAGACCCTCTTGCGCTTCGTGCGATAAAGACGATAAGCAAGTATATCGAAAAATCCTACAGCGGAGATACGGACGCGCGGGAACGGATACACTATGCGCAGTGCCTTGCGGGAATGGCTTTCTCCAACGCTCTGCTCGGTATCGTTCACTCCATGGCGCACAAGACCGGTGCCGCATTTGCCGACTACGGCGCACACATCATTCACGGTGCGGCAAATGCAATGTATCTGCCGAAGGTTATAAAATTCAATTCAAAAAATATTGAAACCGAAGCGCGCTATGCACAAATTGCCCGTGTTTTAAAATTGGACGGCGAAACAAACACCAATCTTACGGATTCGCTTATAAAGCATATAAAGGAGCTTAACAAAAAGCTTGATATACCAAGCTCTATTAAGGATTATGAGGATAATATGGTAAGCGAACGTGAATTTTTGGAAAAGCTTCCCGAAATCGCAAAAAACGCCGTTGCTGACGCCTGCACGGGTTCAAATCCGAGACAGATAAACGAAGAACAAATGGAACGGCTGCTAAAATGCTGTTTCTATGATATGGAAGTTGATTTTTAGCTTGCGGGGAAAATTATTGTAGGGGCGGACCTATGCGGGCGACCGCGAAAGACGCGCCCCTGCATTCCGCATTAAATTCACGCCATTGTTTCAAGCATTTTTGCGGTTACGGAATATTTGAACGAATCACCCGAAAGCATGCGCTTTGCCTCATCGGTCACATAATCGCACATTCGTTTACATTCGTTTCCGAAGCTACCTGCTATATGCGGCGTCAGAAAAACGTTATCGAGCTTATAAAAATCGCTGCCGTCATCGCACGGCTCGTTTATCGTTACGTCCAAAACGGCACAGCGGTTCGGCTTTTCATAAAGCGCTCTTTGCAGGTCTTTTTCGACTACCTGTGCGCCCCTGCCCGTATTTATAAACACGGCATTATCCTTCATTTTTGAAAACAGCTTATAATCAAGCATACCGACCGTCTTAGGGATATTCGCAATATGATTTGAAATCGTTTGGCAGTTTTCAAAAATATAGTCAAGGTCTGCTTTTATCACGCCCAATTTGGACGCTTTTTCGTCCGTCAAATACGGGTCATAAGCATAGACGTTTATGTTATAGCCCTTTAATCTCTCGGCAACCATACTTCCTATTGCGCCGACGCCCAAAATGCCCACGTTTGTGTCATACGTACCCGAAAAGCTGTGGCAATAGTCATACGCTTTTTTGTAGCCGTCCTTGCTTTTGCAAATTCTCGACGCATTATAAAAGCCTTTGTTCGCAAGAATAATCTGCGCCGCCGTATACTCGGCAACGGGTACTCCGTTTGCAAGCCATGCGCTCAAAACCTTAATATTTTTATTCAAAAACGGTCTTGCGAAATACTGCACGCTCCCTGCGCCGTAAAACACAACCTTAAGGCGCGGGAAATATTTTTCTATCTCCTCCTCCGTAAACACGGGAAAGCCCCATGTAGAAAAAATATACTCGGCATCGCAGTTTTCGGGAATTTCGGATTTTTCGTAAACCGTATCGGAAAGCTTGAAGCTTTTCTTTAAAAAACTGCGCGCCTCCTCGCTGTATACCATTTCTATATTGCTTTTTACATCACATACATACATTGCTTTCATATTAATTGCTTCCTTTCAAAAAATTACGGAGCGTTTCCGATTCTCTTTTTAAAATTTCGGGGTTATCGTCAGGCACAAACTCCAAAAGATATTTTATATCCTTTTTGCGCTTTAAAATTTTCATGTAGTCATTCCAAAGGCTTGCTCTGTCCGAAAGCGGAAGCCTTACGAATTTCGGTTCCCACGAAAAAACGTGGACTATATCGACAAAGTCAAGCACGTCGTTTATTGCGTCAAGGTTTTCCTCATGCGAAAGGTCAAAATTAGGCTGCCAGTAAATTCGGCAGTTCGGCTCGTTTATCTCCTCCAAAAGCCTGCGCGCGGACGTATGCTCATCGGTAAGCGTATTCGGGTGATACTCAAAATCCACATTTATATTAAATTCGCTCGCCTGCTTTGCAATTTCTTTCGCCTCATGCGCAAGCTTATTTCTGAAATAGCCGTCTGCGGCTGCGCTTGCCGTCTTGCCTGCCCATACGCGTATAACGGGCGCTTTTAAGATTCGTGCCGTATCGAGATAATCTTTGAAATTCTGCCCCTCGCCCAAATAATAGTAAGAGCCGTAGGACGAAACCGAAAGTCCGCTTTCATGCGTTAAATCCGCAATGCGTTTGGCATTTTCCAAATCCGTTTCGGGGACGTGGACGTCGCTCCCCCATTCGATATATCCAAGCCCCGAATTGCACGCATATTTAATTATTTCCTCACAGCTTAGCTGTCTGAACGTTACCGAAACCAAACCTGTATTCATCTTCTTTACCTCCTTTGATTGTACACCGTTTCAAACCATGTTTCGCTTTTGGGAATTTTGCGGGGATTTTCCCAAAATACTTTTTTATTTTTTGTAATCAAGATTAAATTATCATATTTATCGGTTGTTTTTTTGCCGTTTGAGACTGCGCCGCCTCGGTAAACTGCATCTTTGCACCAAACCGAAAGCGCATTTAGAAACGTTTCTGCCGTAATCAGCATATCCCGAAGCTTAAAAAGCGCATAAAGCTGATTTTCGCTTACCACACCGATATTTGTAAAAAAGTCTTTATTATACCTTTTCACCTTTTTTTGCAAAGCTGCGATTTTTTCTTCATCTCTCAAAAAGCCTGCAAACACGCTCATTTCGGCTTGAATTTCGTTTTGAATTTTAAGTATGCTTTTGCTTTTTGTCTTTTGAATTTTTATTTTGCCGATAAAATCCTGCGCTTCATTTATCAAAAATTCCCTGTTATCCGTTTTTCGGATTTTTATTTTTGAAATAGCTTCTGCGGCGCAAAGTGAGCTCACCTGTGTGGAATTAAGCGCCGTACCTCCCGGGCGGTAAACCCCGAAAACTCCTGCCGCCTCGCCCACGGCATACAGACCGTGTACGCTCGTTTCATAATTTTTATCAACGCTTATGCCGCCGTTTTGGTGCTGTGCGCATACCGCAACCCGAAGCATATCCTTATACAAATCAATTTTATGCGCTTTATAAAGGTCAATCGCCTTTTTGTTCATCTTATTAAGCCGCTCAATCGGTGTGCCGAAAAGCGCGCCCGATTTTTTGAGATATACTTTCGCCTCGTTTGACAAGCTGTCGAAATCAAGTCCCGTGGGGTTACGGCGAAAATCCATATAAACCGCTCTTCCCTTTTGCATTTCCTTATGAACGCACACGTCGATTTTTGACGAGCCGTCAAGCTTTTTTGAATCAAACGGCCACTGATAGCCCTTCATAAAGACCGTATTTATCGCGTCAGTGGGATTATCGAAATAATCAAGCAGAAATTCATGCTCGCCTCCGTTTTCGTCAACCGAAACATATCGGGGCAAAACCTGCTGATACGTTCCCGAAACATTCCAGCGAAAATCAACGGACGCAAGTCCGTACTGCCATTCTGTAATATTTGACGTCTGTGCACCCGATTCTATCGCCATACCGCTCATACCGCTCTGCGAATACGGAAAAACCTTATCGCGGTATAAATATGCGCTTCCGCCCGTCGCAAGCACAACAAAGCGCGCGGAAAAAATCTCATATTCTCTCGTTTTTGTATTATATCCTATCGCACCCGAAATTTTGTTACCGTGCTTTATAAGCTTAAACACGGCGGTATTGTCAAAAATTTTTATGTTTTTTCTTATAACCTCTTTTTCCAAAGCTTCGGTCATATATTTTGACGTAAGCGGTCCTGCCGAGGTTGCACGCTTGTTTTCGTCATGGTCTGTTTGGTAGCCGACATATTCGCCGTATTCGTTTTTCGGAAACGGTACGCCGAGGCTTACAAGCTTAAAAAAGCATTTAAGCGAGTTTGCGCTTTCCGTAAGCGCCGTATCGCCGTTCACAGCTCCGCCCGAAAACAGTGTTTTTGCCATTTCGCCCGCTCCGTCGACGGTATCGGAGGCGATTGCCTGCTTATAATACGTTTGTTTGTCGCTTCCCGTATTTCGGGAGGTTCCCATTTTAAACCCCTCCGTAACCACCGCAATATTTTTTACTCCGTTTTCATAAAGACAGTCCGCCGTATTAAGCCCAGCACAGCCCGACCCTATAATTATAACGTCATATTCGTGATAATTCATTTGTTACAATCTCCTTATATGAAATCCGCCGTCTGCGTTTATCACCTGACCCGTGGAAAAGTCAAAATCACCGCTCAAAAGCGCACGCACGCATTTTGCAACGTCTTTGGGTTCTCCCATGCGCTTTGTCGGTGTAAGTCCGTTTGCTATCATCTCTTCATATTTTTTGAGAACGCTCTCTGTCATATCGGATTTTATAATTCCGGGGCGCACCTCAAAAACGGGTATATCAAACTCCGCAAGTCTGTCCGCAAACAGCTTTGTCGTCATGGAAATGCCTGCCTTTGAAATGCAGTATTCGCCTCTTTGGGTGGACGAAGTATATGCCGAGCAGGAGGAAATATTTACAATTCTCGGATTGCAGTCGGAAAGGCTTTCTTTAAGCTCTATCATCATGCCTGCGAATTTCTGACACATGAAGAACGTTCCCTTAAGATTTATTCCCAAAACTCTGTCAAAGCTTTCCTCCGAAACGCTTAATATATCCGTACGTACCGACGGCGCAACACCTGCGTTATTAACGAGTGCGTCAAGGCGTCCGTATGTGTTTTTTATATGTAAATACAGGTTTTCTATATCCGATTTATCCGTAATATTGCATTTTATATATTCAAAATCGCAGTTTTTTTGTGTGAGTGTTTCGTGCGTTTCTTTATTAAGGCTTTCACGTGTTGCGCACATTATAACCTTATAGCCGTTCGTTCCCAAAAGCTCCGCTATTCCCAAGCCTATTCCTCTTGCCGAGCCTGTTACAAGCGCAATTTTTTTCATTTTTCGTTCTCCTATCTTATTTTATTATGTACTCTATTATATCCTCATTTTTCGGATTTTTGAGCGTTAAACGTATGCGGTAAAGCTTATCGCCCCACGAATTTTCCAAAAGCTTATCCGTAAGCGCTATTTCTTCAAGTGTAAAATCGAATTTTTCCGTATTTGTTAGAATATGAAGCTCTGCTCCGCTGTCCGATTTTATCAAAAGTCCGCCGTCAGCCGTGCAGGCAGGATAAAGGCTCAAAAAGTTCAAAACGATTTCCCTTGCATTTTTTAGGCTGTAGTCCTCGGCAACGCTTATTTTCGGATTTTTCTTATCAAACGTAAACGTGCGCACCCATTTATTAATTTCGGCTTTGTTTTCGTATGCGTTCTTTATATCAAGTGAAAACACGGTTTTTTCGCTGTCGGAAAGATATTTCACGTTATCGGCGCAGTATTCTCTGTTTTCATGCTGATTTTTGCCGTTGATTTTTGGCAGATTGTGATATTCGCTCATGTTTGTCCAAAGCGTATATCTCGTTTTGTCGTCAAAGGTGAGCGCGCTGTACGTCATATTTCCGCTGTCAACCAAAAACGGCTCGCCGTCCTTAAAAATCATGAAGTTTCCGACGTCGTTGTGATTGTGGCTTTCCGCATTATGACCGCCCTTTGCGGCTATGTACAGCCCCTTTGTTCCATGCTCGTTCTCACGCATTGCAAAAAACGAAATACTCTCTAAAAATGTTTCCTTTATGCCCGAAAATTCAAGAGCAGAATTTTTAAGCTCTTTATAATTTTCCATATAATACATTGTTCTTCGCATTATTATAAACGACCTGCCGTCAATCTGCAAGGCTTCGGGCTTTGTATCGAAGCTTTGCTTTGCAAGCGATATTATTTTTTCGTTTTTCATAAGCTTGCCGAAATGCATGAGCGTTCCCTGCTCCAGCTTCAAAAGCGATTTTGCGTCCGCAAAGTTGGCAACTCGGTTATTATAGATATACGCTTTTAGGATATATTCCAAAATATTTTTAGCCTTACTTTCCCCGAACATATTAATTTTTCCGCCCGTTGCACGGCATATTATATCAAAACATTCGAGCGCGCTCTCGCCTGCTCTCTGCCAGTATGTCGGTCCCTCGTCGCACGCTCCGTCATCGGGACAGTTATCCAGATATTTATCGAGAGTGAGCATCGCCTTATACAAAACCCCTGTCCGCACTTCTTTTTTTACGGGCATAGTGAAAGTTACCGCAAGGACGTTTGAATTTACCCACGGATTCCAGTTGTTGGGAATAATTCCCGTAAAACCCATCCACCAGTAATCGTCATGCTTAAGGTAGTTTTCTATTATTCGTTCGTTTATTTCTTCTTCCGTCCGCAAGGCTATATTTCGGCTTAAAGCGTCAAATTTTTCTTTAAGCACGGTATACACAAAAGATAGCGTTGACGCAGTTTCGGAAGCGAAAAGGTCAAGGCACGGATTTTTATAATACGGGAGCGAATCCGATGCCTTAATAAGATGAATATGCGCAGGCACCGCCCACTCGGTTTCCTCCAAAATCATCCATGTCAAATCCGCCGCTTTTTCTATATATTTGCCCTCGTTTTCAATCGCCTCCAAAAGCGTATAAATTATAAGCGCATTTCTGCGTTCAAAATACTTGCTTTCAAAATTCGCCCTGTCCTTTTTCGTTACAAATTCTCTGTATAACGACGCATAGAGCGGTTCAAACGTATATCTATCATAATAAGCGGCGGCGCTTTTAAGCTCGCTGTAATACGAATCCTTTACGCTTTCCCAATAGCTTCTGTCTGAAATGCTGTGATAAAGCGAAAAATCCTTTAAATTATCCGAAATTTGCTTTTTATCCAAATATTTCTGAAACATGGTTTTTCTCCTTATTAATTTTCTTTATATATCGGAAGATATACGTCCTTATCCTTTATAACACAGCCTGCAACCTTAACGGCTCTCATAAGCTCCGTGCATTTTCCGCAAGCCAGACAGCATTTGCGCTCGTCCATTGCGCCCTTTTCCTTTATATCTCTGTAAAATTCGGGATATGCGAACGCCTGACGTCCGAAGCCCGCAATTTTGCATACTCCGCTCTTAACTGCGCCTGCCGCTATATTTGCGCCCTCGTCCTTCATGAATGAAAATGCGGAGCCGATGACGGTCATATCGGGGAAACTGCACTGAATTTCGCCTACGCATTTCATCATGCGCTCAACGCCCTTTATGGGTTCTTCGGGCGATTTATAAGGACCGGCATTATACGGTCTGTTCACGTGCGGATTTACGTACGGATTTCCGATTGTTACGTCGATAAGCTCTGTGTTAAAGCGTTCTTTGAGGGTTTTTATAACCTTAATCGGTTCTGTCAAATCGGGAGTCAATCCGTCATGCTCGTTTACTCCGAAGCCGTATGGGTACGGGAAGCCGTCATACACGTTAATTCTCGATGTAACGATAAAATCGTCCGAAACGGCATTTTTGGCATTTTGAAAAGCGTTAAAATAAAGCCTTGTCCTGTTTTCGTAGCTTCCGCCGTATTCGCCCTTTCTCAAATATGCGCCCATAAGCTCGCTCATAAGATATCCGTGACAGCATTTTATATCAACGCCGTCAAAGCCTGCCTCCTGCGCCAATTTTGCCGACACGGCATATTTTTCTTCGAGAGCCTTTAAGTAATCGTCCGACAAAATTCTGTCGGATGATATCGGATTATCTCCCTCAAAAATCGGTTTATTGTATGCGATTAAGGGTTCGGGAACACCGTTCGGCTTTGAATAACGTCCCGAATGTGTCGCCTGCATTATGAGAACAGGCTCTGTTTTCGTTTCTTTGTATGCGGTTTCACGCACCTCAAAAATCAGCTTTTTGAAGCTGTCAAGCGTTTTTTCGTTTAAAAAAAGCTGTCTTGGGTTGGCGCGTCCCTCGTTTGCGACCGCCGTCGCCTCAAACCAAATTACGCCCGCTCCGCTTTTCGCAAAACGCAAATAGCGTCTGTGAGTAAGCTCGTCTATCGCTCCCTCATATGTACCGTCGCACCCCTCCATAGGCTGAATCGCAATTCTGTTGGGGATAGTTTTTTTGTAGAGCGTTATGGGAGTATCAAGAATTTTCAGATTGTCCGAATACGGTATTTCAAGTTTTTCGTTTTTAATAATTTCTTCAAATTTTTTCATATTTTTTTGTTTTCCTTTCTCAAGGTATGCTTTACATTCCAACCAAAATTATCCTTTGTAAAAAATTATACAATTTGTAGTTATTAGAGTAATTATGTTTGTAACACATAAGAAAAATCCTATTGGTAACTTTTTATGTGTTTTACTATAGTTTGCCCTTTTTTGATTAATTTTATCAATTAAAACTTTTATAGACATTGCTAAAAGCGTAAATATTACAGTTAATATAGAACAATATTCATATGTGAATATTAACATTATATTAAGTAAAATTAAACAATCCAATGTATAATTATTCTTTACTTTCTTCTTATAATAAATGGTATTTGCCATAGTTAATATTACTAATGTTAATAAGTATATGACATATCTATAAATACTAGCAGAGTCTACTATACATAGATATATTATATACACTGCTTCTACTATTGTAAGATATAATGTTACTTCATTTTGGATGTTTATTTTTTCTTTATCTATTCCAGACACGATAAATAGACCAGCTATATATAGCAAGCCAAAGATAAAATATACTATTGTTTGTGCTGTTAAAGTATATATGTTAAGCTTTATTGATAGTGCAAATAATACAAATACCAATCCTGAGCAAAATTCTAGTATGAAATACCTAGGACGTATTTTTTCTTTACAATATCTGCACTTTGCTCCTAAGAATATATAA